>JBBKVU010000381.1:0-8527 GCA_037968595.1 Comamonas sp. | reverse complement strand
GCTGCCCGGCCCACAGGCCGAACTGGTGGCCGCTGTAGACCGTTGCCATGGGCTGGCTGCCGGGCAGCAGCTGGTTGCCGCTGAATGCCTGCAGCGCTTCGTCGCTGGCCAGCCATTCGGGTGACAGGCCCAGCGCCTGGGCCGCGGGCTGGCTCACGCCGACCCAGTAGGGCTGGGGCACGGGCGTGGGCTGCAGATGGGTGAAGAAGGCCGGGCCGAGCGCGGCAAAGCCGGGCTGCCAGCCCCAGTCGGGGCGCAGGGCGGGGTCGGGACGCGCGGGGTCGTTCGGATTCATGTGCCAATTGTCGCCCAGCGCGCCGGCCCGGCTCGGCGTCAGGCCTTAACACGGCCGCCGCGTCCCGGCGAAACATTGGTGACAGTGCGCATGGGCGGCGCGGGAATCGCGCGGTAGGATGGCGCGATAAACACCTGGAGACCATTCATGCTGGGACTGATGCAGAGCCAACCGTTGCTGATTTCGTCGCTGATCGATTTCGCCTCGCGCCATCATGGCGACGCGGAAATCGTCTCGCGCCGCGTGGAGGGCGATGTCCACCGCTATACCTACCGCGAGCTGTCGGCGCGCTCCAAGCAACTGGCCAACGCCATCGAGGCCCTGGGCGTGGCGCATGGCGAACGCGTGGCCAGCCTGGCCTGGAACGGCTACCGCCACATGGAGATGTATTTCGGCGTCAGCGGCGCGGGCCGCGTGCTGCACACCATCAATCCGCGTCTGCATCCCGACCAGATTGCCTGGATCGTCGGCCATGCCGAAGACAAGGTGCTGTGCTTCGATCTGACCTTCCTGCCGCTGGTGCAGGCCATCCACGCCAAGTGCCCCATGGTGCGCAAGTGGGTGGCGCTGTGCGATGCCGACCGCCTGCCCGCGGACTCCGGCATCCCCGGCCTCAGCAGCTATGAGTCGTGGATAGGCGAACAGTCGGCCGACTACGTCTGGCCGCAGTTCGACGAGAACACCGCTTCGAGCATGTGCTACACCAGCGGCACCACGGGCAATCCCAAGGCCGCGCTCTACAGCCACCGCTCGACCACGCTGCACGCCTATGCGGCCGCGCTGCCCGATGTGATGAGCATGTCGGCGCGCGATGCCGTGCTGCCCGTGGTGCCGATGTTCCACGTCAATGCCTGGGGCGTGCCGTACTCGGCGGCGCTGACCGGCGCCAAGGTGGTGTTTCCCGGCCCGGCGCTCGACGGCAAGTCGCTGTACGAACTGATGGAAGCCGAAGGCGTGACCTATGCGGCCGGCGTGCCCACGATCTGGCAGATGCTGCTGGGCTACCTGCAGCCCAACGGCCTGCGTTTCAGCACCCTCAAGCGCACGGTGATCGGTGGCTCGGCCTGCCCGCCGGCAATGATCAGGACCTTCCAGGACGTCTATGGCGTCGAGGTGCTGCATGCCTGGGGCATGACCGAGATGAGCCCGCTGGGCACGCTGTGCACGCTCAAGAACAAGCAGCTCGCGCTGCCCGAGGAAGAGAAGATGAAGATCCTGCAGAAGCAGGGCCGCGCGATCTACGGTGTCGACATGAAGATCGTCGACGCCGAAGGCCAGGAGCAGCCCTGGGACGGCAAGAGCTACGGTGATCTGCTGGTGCGCGGGCCGTGGATCATCGACAGCTACTACAAGGGCGAGGGCAGCCCGCTGGTCTACGACGCGCAGGGCCGGGGCTGGTTTCCCACGGGCGACGTGGCAACCATAGACGAAGACGGCTTCATGCAGATCACGGACCGCAGCAAGGATGTGATCAAGTCGGGCGGCGAATGGATCAGCTCCATCGACATCGAGAACATTGCCATGGCCCATCCGGCCGTGGCCATGGCCGCCTGCATAGGCATGGCCCACCCCAAGTGGGACGAGCGGCCGATTGTCGCCGTCGCGCTCAAGGCCCAGGCCGCGGTCACGCGCGCGGAGCTGCTGCAGTTCTTCGACGGCAAGACCGCCAAGTGGCAGATTCCCGATGACGTGGTGTTTGTCGACGCGATCCCGCTGGGCGCCACCGGCAAGATGCTCAAGACCCGGCTGCGCGAGCTGCTGGCGGATTACAAGCTGCCGGGACTTTGACGGCCCCAGCCCGAAAATGCCGGCCCTTCGACAGGCTCAGGGCGAACGGTGCCCAGGGCGTGATGGAACATTTCGTTTGGGCTGAGTCCTGCTTCGTTTGAAGTGGGGACGCCCCGGTACGCAACAAGCCTGACTCGTGGCAGTCAGGCTTTTTTTTGCATTTTTGCCTGCCTGTCGACAGGTAGTTTTAGCTATGGCGCGCCGGCGTTTTTTGGGAACTGCTGGCACCCAGTCACTTAGGCGATAGAGGCTAGGGCAATCCCCATCCAGCCGCCCAAACTAAGCCGCTACGCTGCATCTGCTCATCCACCAATAAGGAGACAAACAATGAAGTTCGCTTTCAAGGCAGTGACGGCAGCGGTGATCCTGGCAAGCGCGGGCGGGGCCATGGCCCAGCAGGGAGAGACGGTCAAAATTGCATGGTTGGACCCGCTCTCGGGCCTGATGGCGGCGCTGGGCTCCAACCAGCTCAAGAGCTTCCAGTTCCTGGCCGAGGAATTCAGCAAGAAGAACGCTGCCGGCGTGAAGTTCGAAGTGATCGGCATTGACAACAAGCTCAGCCCGCAGGAAACCACCAGCGCGCTGCGCTCGGCCATGGACCAGGGCGCGCGCTATGTGGTGCAGGGCAATGGCTCGGGCCCGGCGCTGGCCATCATGGATGCGCTGGAAAAGCACAATGCGCGCAACAAGGGCAAGGAGGTGGTCTACCTCAACTACGCCGCGGTGGACCCGGATCTGACCAACAGCAAGTGCAGCTACTGGCACTTCCGTCTGGACGCCGACACCTCGATGAAGATGGAGGCGCTGACCACCTACATGAAGGACCTTCCCGATGTGAAGAAGGTCTATCTGATCAACCAGAACTACGCCCACGGCCATCAGGTTTCCAAGTACGCCAAGGACATGCTCAAGCGCAAGCGTCCCGACGTGGAGATCGTCGGTGACGACCTGGCGCCGCTGGCCCAGGTGCGCGACTTCTCGCCCTATATCGCCAAGATCAAGCAGTCGGGCGCCGACTCGGTGATCACCGGCAACTGGGGCTCCGACCTGGCGCTGCTGATCAAGGCCGCGAACGACGCGGGCCTAAACAACGTCAAGTTCTACACCTACTATGCGGTGGCCACGGGCTCGCCCACGGCCATGGGCGCCAACGCCGCGGGCAAGGTCTACATGGTGGGCTACGGCCACCTGAACATGCCGGGCGACATCGGGCGCATCGTCACCGACTTCAAGAAGCGCTTCAACGACGACATGTACACGGCCTCGGTCTACAACGCCTACGCGATGCTCACCGAAGCCTTCGTGCGCGCCAAGTCGACCGACCCGGTGAAGGTCGCGGCAACGCTCGAGGGAATGAAGTTCAAGGGCTTCAACGGCGAAGTCGAGATGCGCAAGACCGACCACCAGCTGCAGCAGGGCCTGTTCATCAGCCGCTGGGAAAAAGCCGGCGGCAAGTACCCGATGGACTCGGAGAACACCGGCTACACGCTGGTGCCGGTCAAGTACTACGAGCCCTATGTCGCCAGCACGCCCACTTCGTGCGAGATGAAGCGCCCGTCGTGAGCGCCGCGGTCTGATGCGACGCTGAAGGGGCCGCGCGCCGGCCCCTTCTTTTCCCCCGGTTCTTTCTCTGGGTCTTGCGATGAATCCTGAATTTTTGACGATCTCGCTGCTCAACGGCGTCAGCTACGGGCTGCTGTTGTTCATGCTGAGCTCGGGTCTGACGCTGATTTTCAGCATGATGGGTGTGCTCAACTTTGCGCACACCAGTTTCTATATGCTGGGCGCCTACTTCGCCTATACGCTCAGCGGCGTGCTCGGCTTCTGGCCCGCGCTGTTCATCGCACCCCTGCTGGTCGGCGCGCTGGGCGCGCTGTTCGAACGCTACAGCCTGCGCCGCGTGCACAAGTTCGGCCATGTGCCCGAGCTGCTGGTCACGTTCGGCCTGTCCTATCTGATTCTGGAAATCGTGCAGCTGGTCTGGGGCCGCGGCACCGTGCCCTACGCCTTGCCGCCGCAGCTCCAAGGCCCGCTGTTCACGCTCTACGGCACGCAGTTTCCCAAGTCGCGCTCGTTCGTGATGCTGGTGGCGCTGCTGATGCTGCTGGCCGTGTGGCTGATGCTCACGCGCACCCGCATCGGCCTGGTGATCCAGGCCGCGCTCAAGCACCCCGAAATGGCGCAGGCGCTGGGCCACAACGTGCCGCGCGTGTTCATGCTGGTGTTCGGCGGCGGCTGCGCGCTGGCCGGCCTGGCCGGCGTGATCGGCGGCAACACCTATGTGACCGAGCCCGCGATGGCCATGTCGGTGGGCTCCATCATCTTCGTGGTGGTGGTGGTCGGCGGCATGGGCTCGCTGGCGGGTGCCTTCCTGGCCTCGCTGCTGATCGGCATCGTGCAGAGCTTTGCGGTGGCGCTGGATTATTCGCTGGTGCATTTTCTCGGCTCGCTGGGCGCCAAGATCACCGACCAGACCTTCGGCTACCCCGTGCTCAAGCTGACGATTTCCCAGGTCGCGCCCATCCTGCCCTACCTGTTCCTCGTGCTGATCCTGATTTTCCGCCCCAAGGGCCTGCTTGGCACCCGGGAGGACTGAAATGAAGCACCCCCTGAGCCACTGCGTGGCTTCCCCCTCTCAACCTTCGGTGGAGGGGGACGGCACCCTCGCTGCGGGGCGGCCCTTGCTCGGTGCCCCTGAGTTGGGTCGCGCCGGTTCCATGCACAGCGAATACTGCGAACGCCGAACGGATAAATGAGAACATGAATACTTCATCTAGCACGCTCGCGGGGCGCAAGGCGCCGGCGGCTGAGACCCGCCCGGCGGCCCAGCCTGCCTACCGCTTCAAGCCGCTCAATATCGGCCGCTTTGTCGTCTGGACGCTGTTCGCGCTGGCGCTGGCCGTCGCGCCGCACCTGTTCACCAGCAGCTTGGCGCTGACCATGCTCAGCCAGATCGGCTATCTGATCATCATCTGCCTGTCGTACAACATCCTGCTGGGCCAGGGCGGCATGCTGAGCTTCGGCCATGCGGTCTATACCGGCATGGGCTCGTTCATCGCCATCCATGCGATGAACAAGGTCGGCGGCCTGCAGATTCCGCTGGTGCTGATTCCGGTGATCGGTGGGCTGGGCGGCATGTTCTTTGCCATCCTGCTGGGCTATGTGACGACGCGCACGTCGGGCACGCCGTGTGCGATGATCACGCTGGGCATAGGCGAGCTGGTCGCGTCGATGGCGCTGATGTTCCCGGAGTTCTTCGGCGGCGAAGGCGGCATCACCAGCGACCGCGTCTATGGCCAGCCTTTCCTGGGCATGACGTTCGGCCCGGCGATCGAGGTCTATTACCTGATCGCGGTCTACTGCTTCATCTGCACGGCGCTGATGTTCGCTTTCACCGGCACGCCGCTGGGGCGCATGCTCAACGCGGTGCGCGACAACCCCGAGCGCGTGGAGTTCGTCGGCTACAACACCCAGCGCGTGCGCTACTTCTCGTTCATCATCGCCGGCTTTTTCGCCGGCATAGGCGGCGGGCTGGCGGCGATCAACTTCGAGATCATCACCGCGGCCGACAGCGTCAGCGTGATGCGTTCGGGCAGCTATCTGCTGTTCACCTTCCTGGGTGGCGCGACGTTCTTCTTCGGCCCCATCATCGGCGCGGTGCTGCTGGTGTTTGCTTCCATCCTGCTGTCCGAACTTTCCAAGGCCTGGCTGCTGTACCTGGGCCTGGTGTTCCTGTTCATGGTGATGTATGCGCCCGGCGGCGTGGCCAGCCTGATCATGATGAACCTGCGGCTGGCGAAGTTCGGCAAGCTCAAGCGGCTGCTGCCCAGCTACGCGCTGCTCAAGGTCTGCGCGCTGGTGGGCGTGGCCGGCTTCGCGGCCATTGTCGAGATGATCTACCACCTGCAGCTCAACGCCGCGCTGGGCGATCACCTGCGCTTCATGGGCCTGTCGCTGGACACGCGCAGCAGCGGCAGCTGGATAGGCGCAGTGGCGCTGCTGGTGGTCGGCGGCGGCTTGTTCGAAATGCTGCGCCGGCGCTTCGTGCGCCAGTGGAGCCAGATCCAGGAAGAAATCGAACTGCTGATCAAGCGCGGGGAGGCGCAGCCATGACACAGACCACTTACGCGCTGGAACTCAAGGACCTCAAGAAGCGCTTCGGCAAGACCGAGATCATTCGCGGCGTGAACCTGGCTGTCGAAGCCGGCGAGCGCGTGGCCATCATCGGCCCGAACGGGGCGGGCAAGTCGACGCTGTTCAATCTGATCAGCGGGCGCTTTCCGCCCAGCAGCGGCGAAGTGCTGCTGCACGGCCAGCGCATAGACGGCAAGAAGCCGTTCGAGATCAACCGCCTGGGGCTGTCGCGCAGCTTTCAGATCACCAACATCTTTCCCAAGCTCAGCGTGTTCGAGAACCTGCGCTGCGGCGTGCTGTGGAGCATGGGCTACAAGTACACCTTCCTGCGCTTCCTGTCCGGCCTGCACGACGCCAACGCGCGCGCCGAGCAGCTGATGCAGATGATCAACCTGGAAAAGAAGCGCGACGTGCTGGCCATCAATCTGACCTATGCGGAACAGCGCGCGCTGGAGATCGGCATCACCATTGCGGGCGGTGCCAGCGTGATCCTGCTGGACGAACCGACGGCCGGCATGAGCAACAGCGAGACCACGCGCTTCATCGCGCTGATCAAGCAGGTTACCGAAGGGCGCACGCTGCTGACGGTGGAGCACGACATGGGCGTGGTGTTCGGCCTGGCCGACAAGATTGCGGTGGTGGTATACGGCGAGGTGATTGCCTTCGATACCCCCGAAAAGGTGCGCGCGAACCCGCGCGTGCAGGAAGCTTATCTGGGATCAGCCGTGGCCGATCAGCAGGCGGGAGCGCACTGAAGATGCTGAAGATTGCCAACTTGCATGCCTATTACGGCAAGAGCCATGTGCTGCATGGCGTGGACTTCGAAGTGAGGCCCGGGGAGATCGTCGCGCTGCTGGGCCGCAACGGCTCGGGCCGCTCGACCACGGCCAAGGCCGTGATGGGCCTGGTCGACTGGGACGGCACGCTTGAATGGAAAGGCGAGAAGCTCCAGGGCCGCAAGGCCTACGAGATCGCGCATCGCGGCATTGGCTACGTGCCCGAAAGCCGCGACGTCTTTCCCAATCTCACGGTGCACCAGAACCTGCTGCTCGGTCAGAAAGGCAGCGGTAAGGGCAGCCGCTGGAGCTTTGACGACATGTACGCGATGTTCCCGCGGCTCAAGGAGCGCCAGCATACCGAGGCCGGCGTGATGTCGGGCGGCGAGCAGCAGATGCTGACCCTGTGCCGCACGCTGATGGGCGACCCCGACCTGATCATCATTGACGAGCCCACCGAAGGCCTGGCGCCCAAGATCGTCGAACTGGTGGGCGAATACCTGCAGACCATCAAGGCGCGCGGCATTGCCGTGCTGCTGATCGAGCAGAAACTGACGATTGCCATGCGCATCTCGGACCGCGCCCTGGTCATGGGCCATGGGGCGATTGTCTTTGACGGCACGCCCGATGGCCTGCGGGCGAATGAGAAGGTACGCAAGGAGTGGTTGGAGGTTTAGTCACCTGGCGGGCGCGATGGACAAACCCGTTCGTGGTGAGCTTGTCGAATCCATGAACGGCCCGTCCTCATGGCTTGAGCGCAGGCCGTTCATCCTTCGACGCGGCCGGCGAGGCAAGCTCAGGACGAACGGGGGATGAGGCTTGCTGTTTCTTTTTGACGCCTTGCGAGACTTCGGCTCGCTTACTTTGCGCGGGACGAACGTTAGTCCCCAGCAAGACCGACCCCCTTGTCCCAGGCGAGACAAACCCCACTGGTCATTTGCGCGCAAGTTTCTACAATAAAAACGCACGATCGTTCTTTTCCATTCCACAAGGGACAACCGCATGAGCGCTGACTACCAGAAGGACGGCTCCATCGCCGTCATCACGCTGAACAATCCGCCGGTCAACGGCCTGGGCCTGGCCACGCGCCGGGCCATCGTCGAGGGGGTGAACCAGGCGAATGCCGATGCCAGCATCGAGGCGATCGTCATCACGGGTGCGGGCAAGGCCTTTTCGGGCGGCGCCGACATCACCGAATTCGGCACCGAGCGCGCGACGCAGGAGCCGCATCTGCTGTCGGTGATCAAGGTGCTCGAGCAGTCGGCCAAGCCGGTGGTCGCGGCGATTCATTCGGTCTGCATGGGCGGCGGCCTGGAGCTGGCCATGGGCTGCCACTACCGCGTGGTTGCGCCCAAGACTTCGGTCGCCCTGCCCGAAGTCAAGCTCGGCCTGCTTCCCGGCGCTGGCGGCACCCAGCGCCTGCCGCGTGTGGCGGGAGCAAAGGCGGCGCTCGACATGATCGTCACCGGCAAGCCGGTCGGCGCCCGCAAGGCGCTGACGCTCGGCATTGTCGACAGCGTCATCGACGGCGAGC
>JBBKVU010000380.1:0-4434 GCA_037968595.1 Comamonas sp. | reverse complement strand
CCACTCAAAAGAAAGGCCTCAGGCTGCGGCATGCCTACGACCGGAGTTTTCGAGCGCATGTGCAGCCAGCCATAGACGCCATTGGCCTTGGCGGCTCCCGCAGGAATGCGCCGGCCTTTTTCATAGAGAACGTGAACTGTGCACCACATGCCTATACTGTACGCGCATACAGTATTTGCTTGTCAAGTGCATGCTGCCCGAGGGGCTTTTACTGGGGATTTGACAATGCGGAAGCTCTAGGCGACTCGTCGCAGCTGCACCACCTTGCCCGACGTGGTGCTGGGCGGAGGCAGCCCCTTTTCGCACGCCAGCAGGAAGTCGGCCCACATGGACAGGGCTCGGCGGCGCTCCGGGATTTCTTCGCGCACGTCGTATATGCCTTCCATGCCCTTGAGCTTGTGATTGAGCGCGATCTCAGAAATCTCGCGCGACACTCCCATGTTCCTCAGGTGCCCCTTGGCCGTGCTGCGGGTGTCGTGCGGCGTGAAGGTCTGAATATCGAAGTCGCCTCGCTCGAACGCCCGGCGTATCGCGGCCCACAGCGTGGTGCGGCCAACGTGGGTGTCTCCCAGCTTCGCAACGCGGTCTGCGCGCCGCGCTGGTAGCAGGTATTGGGAGTCGCCCGCCAGCGTCATCAGTTCTTCCACCCACTCGATCACAGCCGGCGCCAGGGGCACCAAAAACCCTGATCGGGTTTTTACGCTCTCATCCGGCACCCACCATGTTCCGCGATCGAGGTCAAAGTCGGTTTTTTTGGCTTTGGCCAGCTCGATACCTCGCACGCAGGTGGCCAGCAAGATCAGCAGAGCCAGGGCGTTCTCTCGGCCGATGAAGTCGATCCCCTTGAGCAGAGCGCGCAGGTCTTCGACGGTCAGCATCTTGCGCACCTTGGTGGCAGGGCGTTTCCCCATCAGAGCGGAGAGCTTGATCCCCGTGCAGGGGTTGGCCCCGATGACGGTCAAGCCGCATGCATGGTCAAACAGCTTGGAGATTGTGGTGAGCAGGCGCTTCGTCATTGTCCATGTACGCTTGCTCTCCTTGAGGGTGTGCACCACGTCGATAGATGTGATGCGCCTCACCTGCCAGGCGCCGAGCCTGGGCAGGACGACCTGGGCAATGTCTGCCTCCCGGTAATAGATAGTGTCTTCAGCGTAGTTGGCGAGCGTGAGCGCCTTTGCGCGATAGTCGGCTACCAGCTCGGCCATGGTCCAGCTTTGCATGTCGCGCGTCTTGCTTTCGCGCTTGAGCGCGGACGGATCTGCCCCGCGATCGATCTGCACGCGCAGCGCACGCGCTTGCTCGCGCGCGGCCGACAGTGAAATGTCCGGGTAGTTCCCGATCGTGACCTCCTTGCGCCGGCCGCCTGGCAGGCGGAAGCGCAGCACCCACGATGCAGTGCCCGCGGCGGAAAGCGTGAAGGTCAGGCCATCGCCATCGGACTTGGCCAAGGCTTCGCCGGCAGCGATGAGGCGGCGCAGCTGCAGGTCGTTGAGAAGGTTGGTTTTCTTTGCCATGGGTCGCCAAGTGGGTAGCTAGCCCACCCGGCTACCCACCTAGCTACCCGTAAAACGGGTGCTAGGCTGATCCAAGGTGAGACATTCTGAGCCGATCGTACCTTGCAAATCAAAGGGTTGGTGCATCGGCTGATACGAATTGAGAAGCCCTGAAACAGCAATGAAAAGTGCAAGTCGCAATCTGCATATCTAAAAGCTTTCTATATTTCATGCGGGTGGCAAGAGGGCGGGCCGCAGGACATCCGGGCATTTTCTCCCAGAACGACGCTGGGACGCAGCCGGACCGGCCACATGCGCCGGCCTTTGGCGAATTGCCTGCGCATTTGCATTGCCTGGCCCTGTGGTGTGGATACGATGGTCGGGCACCTGCATGTGCAGGTTCGACTTTCAAAGGACTTTAATTCCATGCAATTGACCAGCCAAAGTTTCCAGGACGGCCAGGCGATTCCCGGCGAATTCGCTTTCGGCGTGCCCGATGCCGCCACCCATGTGGCGCTGTCCGCCAACCGCAATCCGCAGCTCGCGTGGAGCGGCGTGCCCGCGGGCACGCAATCCTTTGTCGTGGTCTGCCATGACCCGGACGTGCCCAGCCGCGGCGACGATGTGAACCAGGAAGGCCGCGAAGTGCCCGCAACGCTGGCGCGCGTCGATTTCTTCCACTGGCTGCTGCTCGACATTCCCGCCGCCACCACGCAGATTGCCGCCGGCGCGCATTCCAACGGCATCACGCCGCGCGGCAAGCCCGGCCCGGCCGCGCCTGAAGGCCTGCGCCACGGCATCAACGACTACACCAGCTGGTTTGCCGGCGATGCAGCGATGAAAGGCGATTACTACGGCTACGACGGCCCATGCCCGCCGTGGAACGACACGCTGGTGCACCACTACATCTTCACGGTCTATGCGCTGGCAACGCCCCGGCTGGAAGTTGAAGGCGCGCTGACCGGGGACAACGTGCGCGCGGCGCTTGCCGGCGCCCAGGTGCTGGGCCAGGCCAGCCTGACCGGGCTCTACAGCCTCAACCCCGCGGTGACGGTGGGCTGAGTCGCCGCGCGAAATGCGCCACGCAGCGGTGTAGCCATCTGGGGATCGGCCTGGCCCGGTCCCGGGCATGCATTCCACGGAGCTCGCGGCGTAGATCCTTGCGGTGCGCAAGGTTATTGAATGATATTCATTCTCAACATGGTTATGATTCACCCATTGGAGAGCGCACCACGCGGCCTTCTCCACCCGTTTCATCGTGGGGCGACCCGAGACTTCACCGTCTCCAAGGTCGTTTTTGCTAGCCATCGGTTCGCCGGCCAGCCATGCTTTTTTTCCTGCGATGCAATGTCGGTATCCTGTCCCGTGCACAGGCGACATTGACGGTCCACTCCCTCGGAGATCGCCAAGTGTGCCTGGCGTGACTTTCCGGAGGTGAAGATGGACAAGAGCCCCACCATTCCCGCAACACCTGCCCAGTCCGCCGGCGTGTATGCAGCGCTGTCGGCCGTGCCGTCGACGCTGCGTATTCCGCTGGCGGCGCGTGCTTTTGGCGATGCGATGTTCCCCGCGCTGGCGTTGGGTGATGCCCATGCCGCACGCATCCTCAAGGCGCTGGGCGATGACGGCCTCGAATGGTTGCGCGACCGGCACAGCGTCTACGGCGTGCTGGCGCGCACGCAGCACTTTCGGGCGCTGGCCGCGCAGTTCCTGCAGGCGCGTCCCGACGGCCATATCGTGAATCTGGGTTGCGGCCTGTCGAACTATTTCCAGTGGCTGGACAACGGCCAGGCGCGCATGACCGATGCCGATCTGCCCGAGGTGCTGGCGATCCGGCATGCGCTGCTGCCCGCGGGCGGCGAGCGCCATGAAGTGCTGCCGCTGGACCTCACGGCGCCCGACTGGTGGGACCACCTGGGGCTGCCGGCCACGCGCGCCGGCGCACCGGTGTTTCTGATCTGCGAAGGCGTGCTGATGTATCTGCAGCCCGTGGAGGTGCAGGCCATCTTGCGCACGTTTGGCGAGCGCGCGCCCGCGGGCTCGTCGCTGGTGTTCGATGTGATGTGCTGGCTGGCGATAGGGCGCGCCAGCCAGCACCCTTCGGTCAAGCACACGGCGGCCGAGTTCCACTGGGGCCCGAGGAGCCTGTCGGAGCTGACGCAGGCGCATGAACGGCTGCGCCTGGTCGAGACCTTCAACATCATGGAAGGCTATGGCTTGCCCTACAGCCTGATCGGTCCCTGGTTCCGGGCGCTGTTTGGCGTGCCGTTCTACGCCGTCTATGCCATGCAGGCCGAGGACACCGACACAGCCTGAAGGCTTACGCCAGGCCGGCTGCAGGCGGGGCGAAGAAATCGGCCTTGGGCGGAACGCGGTCGAGCTCGCGCAGCACCTTCATCACCATCGCCATGCCGGTGTTGCCGGCCGGCACGCCTGCGTAGACCGCCGTCTGCAGCAGCACCTCCTGTATCGTCGCCAGGTCGAGCGCCGCGGCCTCGGGGTCGGCGGGATCGGCCAGCAGTCCGGTGCGGATATGCAGCTCGAACTCCTCCCAGCGGCCCATGGCCGCAGTGATGGCCAGCACCATGATGCGGCGCGTGCGGCGTTCCAGCCCCGGGCGGCTCCAGATGCCGTCCCAGGCATAGCTGGTGATCATGCGCTGGAATTCGACGTTGAGCGCATTGGCGTTTTCCACCGATTGAGCGACCCAGGCTTCGCCCAGCACGCGGCGGCGGTTGTGCAGGCCTTGTCGCAGGCTGTCTTCATGGATGGCGGGCATGGGGATATTCCTTGTCGTTGGTGGTGGCGGGGGCGGCGTCCAGGCGGGCCAGAAGATCGTGGCAGCCATGGGCCGAGGACTGCACGGCCTGGCGTGGGTCGGCGGCTTCGGCCAGCGCCTGCGCTAGCTGGGGCTCGACCGTGCCGCGCTGCTGCTGCAGCC
>JBBKVU010000379.1:0-12326 GCA_037968595.1 Comamonas sp. | reverse complement strand
CCTCGGCACCGGCCGCCGCGGCACCGGCCGCCGCGGCTTCCAGCGTCAGCACCACGCTGCCCTGGGCAACCTGGTCGCCGATCTTCACGCGCAGTTCCTTGACCACGCCGGCATGCGACGAGGGAATCTCCATCGACGCCTTGTCGGACTCGACGGTGATCAGGCTCTGGTCCACGGCAACCGTGTCGCCGGGCTGTACCAGCAGCTCGATCACGCCGACGGTGTCGAAGTCGCCGATGTCAGGGACCTTGATATCAATGATGGCCATCTGCATGACTCCTTACAGCACGATGCGGCGATAGTCCGCCAGCAACTGGCCCAGATAGGCGTTGAAGCGCGCGGCCAGCGCGCCGTCGATGACGCGGTGGTCGTACGACAGCGACAGCGGCAGCTGCAGGCGGGGAACGAACTGCTTGCCGTCCCAGACCGGCTTCATCTGGCCCTTGGACAGGCCCAGAATCGCCACTTCGGGCGCATTCACGATGGGCGTGAAGTGCGTGCCTCCTATGCCGCCCAGCGACGAGATCGAGAAGCATCCGCCTTTCATGTCGGCGCCGCCGAGCTTGCCGTCGCGCGCCTTCTTGGCAAGTTCGCCCATTTCCTGGCTGATCTGCATAATGCCCTTCTTGTCGGCATCCTTGAGCACAGGCACCACCAGGCCGTTGGGCGTGTCCGCCGCAAAGCCGATGTTGAAGTACTGCTTGTAGACCAGCGTGTCGCCATCGAGGCTGGCGTTGAACTCGGGGAATTTCTTCAGCGCCGCGACCACGGCCTTGATCACGAAAGCCAGCATCGTCACCTTGACGCCGCTCTTCTCGTTTTCCTTGTTGGTCGACACGCGGAAAGCTTCGAGTTCCGTGATGTCGGCCTCGTCATTGTTGGTGACGTGCGGGATCATGACCCAGTTGCGGTGCAGGTTGGCGCCGCTGATCTTCTTGATGCGCGACAGCTCCTTGCGCTCCACGGGACCGAACTTGGCGAAGTCGACCTTGGGCCAGGGCAGCAGGTCCAGACCCGCGCCGCCGCCGGCTGCGGCCTTGGGCGCCACGGCGCTCTGGGCCTTGGTCTGCACCGCGCCCGACATCACCTGCTGGGTGAAAGCGTGGAGATCCTCAAGCGTAATGCGGCCCTTGTCTCCCGTGGCCTTGACCTCCTCCAGAGGTACGCCGAGTTCACGCGCATATTTTCGAATGGACGGCGTGGCATGGGGTTGCCACAATACGCAGCCAGGCAGCGCCGCCACGGTGCGTGCAGGCTCTGGTGCCGTGCATGCTTCCTCCTGCTGCTCGGAATCTAGGTGCAATTGGGCCATCACATCATTGAAGGCGACCTCATCACCTGCGCGCAGATAGGACTTCACCAGCACGCCTGCGTCGGGCGCATGCACATGGGTCAGCACCCGGTCGGATTCCACCACGAACAGTATTTCGTCGCGGGCAAAGCGCATGCCTTCGGACTTCAATATTTCGGAAACCAACAAGCACCCGCCTCCATAGGAGAACGGAAAATTCATCATCACCATAAGATTTACCTACCTCAGTTAACGTCGCATGCAACCATTTTTCTGCCCAGCGGGTTGTCGGTGAACAAGGAACAAAAAGCCGCCGGCAGCTTTGCCAGGCCATGTTCCAGCGAGTGCATGCAATGCAGCTGACCCGCATCGACCATCTCCCGCAGAAAAGTCCACGCTTCGGGAAAGCGCGCTTGGTAATCGAGGACCAGAAATCCCTCGACCCGAAGTCGTTTGGCGATCAGCGCGCGCAGGTTCCTGACGCCGGGGCGCTGCTCCAGTGGCGTATTGGCATCCATGGTGTTGCCGCACACCACCACGCGTCCCCTGACTGACATGTGAGGCAAAGCGGTTTCCAGCATGTGATTGCCAAGCGTGTCAAAGAACAGGTCTATCCCTTGCGGGAATGCGCGGGCCAGCGCGGTGGCAAGGTCAGAGCCATCCCGGTAGTCCATCACCTCGTCAACACCTACGCGGCGCAGCCAGTCACATTTCTGCGGCCCGCCTGCAAGCCCGACAACGCGCGCGCCGGCGGCTTTTGCCACCTGGCAAGCAATCGAGCCAACGGCGCCCGCCGCCGAGGTGACCAGCACCTGGTCGCCAGCACGCAGTTGCCCCACCGCCTTGAGCCCGAAGTAGGCGGTCGCCCCCGGGATGCCCAGATAGCTCAACAAGGCATGCGCGGGATGACCATGAAGAGGGGGCGCGCATTCGACCGCATCGGCCGCAAGATGCACTCGGTCGCACCAGCCCCAGTTGCCCACCACCAGCGAGCCAATCGGCAGTTGCAAGGCCTGCGAAGCGCTCACTGTGCCGACGCTAAAGCCGGTGATCCGCTCGCCGATGGCAATGCACTTGGCGTGGTTGTCCCCAGGGGTAAGCCGGTGGCGTAAGCCGGGGTCGCAGGCCCAGTACATGCTCTGCACCTGCACTTGTCCGTCTTGCAGCGGCGCCAGTGTGCCAGTGCGCGTGCCGAACGAGTTGATGTCAGCACGACCCTGGGGGGAGCTGCGCAAGAATATTTCGTTGAACTGCTGCAGGCGATGCATGGCTTACAGGTCAAGGACCAGCATCTTCGATTTGGAGCGTGAGCAGCAGGGCAGGAACATCTTCTGGCTGCTTTTTTCCTCATCGGTAAGGTACATGTCGCGGTGGTCCGGCTCGCCCTCGAGCACCTGAGTCAGGCAGGTGCCGCACACCCCTTGCTCGCAGGAGGTAGGTACCTCGATTCCCTGCGCGGCCAGCATCTGGATCACGCTGCAGCTTTCGGGCACATGAATGATCCGGCCCGAGCTGTGGATCTTGATGTCGAATGCATCCACGTTGTCCAGCGAGACCTCGTTTCCGAACAGCTCGAAATGCAAATGCGTCTCGGCCCAGCCCAGAGCGCGTCCTTTTGCCAGCACCGCGTCTATCAGACCGCGCGGGCCGCAGACATAGATATGCGCCTGCCGGTCAGCTTGGGACAGCACAGCGTCGAGTTGCATGGCGCTCTCGTCGTCGAAATACAGATGCAAGTGTGCAAAATCGCTGCTCTGCAAGTCTTGCAGGAACGCCATCCTCGAACGCGAACGGGCCGCGTAGTGCAAGGCGAATTCGACGCCATTGGCCTGCGACTGCCTGGCCATGCCGATCAGGGGAGTGATGCCAATGCCCCCGGCCACGAAGATCGCCCGGCTGACGTCTTGCTGCAGATGAAAGTTGTTGCGCGGCGGGCTGATCCACAGCTCGTCACCGACGCTGAGCAGAT
This sequence comes from Comamonas sp., assembly GCA_037968595.1. GTDB lineage: Bacteria > Pseudomonadota > Gammaproteobacteria > Burkholderiales > Burkholderiaceae_C > Comamonas. The sequence goes on along the minus strand of JBBKVU010000379.1, from coordinate 9,066 downwards.
CGTGCACTGCCATCGAGCCGCCACGACCGGCGGCATTGCGCAGCACCGTGATCTGATAAAAGTCCGTCCCCGGCATGTTGACCAGCGAGTAGGAGCGGGTCAGTCCATTGGGCAGGAACACATCAACATGTGATCCCAGCGTAAAGGCGGGCAGCGGCGCAGCGTCCACAGCCACCAAGCGCAAGGAGACAATATCCTCGGCTTCGTCTTGCTTGGACTGCAAGCGAACTTTTATTTTCTCAGACATATTCATATCATTTTCAAAACTATGCAGCTCCAGATGTCAGGCTGCTGACCAATGAAACCAGTCTCGGACCGTAGTTCGACTCCAGCTCCCCCTGTGCAACCCTGTAGGATTGCAGCACGCAGTTAATCACCACAATTTCAGAATTTGGCTGTCTTGGCAGAGGGGCTGCCACCGCATAAATATCTGGTCGCAAATCACCATAGGAATAGCAGAAATTCAGTTTTAAATAATTTGCCAGGCTCTTTTCCACGAAATCTTCGTATTTCACCCAAAATTCCGGATCCTTGACTTTCACTTCATTGATCAAGGCATCGCGTTCCAGTGGTGTGCAAGCACATAAATAGGCTCGACCAATGGCACTGGAGAACAATGAATGCGCCATACCGACCTCAGCCATATTTGCCGAATATACTGATCGTGCCCTGGCGGTTTCCACATAAACAATCCTCATTCTTTCTCGCACACCAAGAGAAACCGAACCCTGGACTGCATTGGCAAAGTCATGCATGGCCGGGCGCGCCAGTTGCCTCACGCCCAGGCTGGTCAACAGCGGATAGGCCAGCGTCAGGATGGCCGGTGCCAGCATGTAGCGTCCCGTGATCTTGTCGCTGCGCAAATAGCCTAACTGCACTAGCGTGTAGGTGAACCGTGACACCGTAGCCTTTGGCATGTCCGTCATCACGGAAAGCTCCTTGTTGCTCAGGTGAGGGCGCTCCGGAGAGAAGCACCGCAACACCTCCATGCCCCGCGCCAGAGTGTTGGCAAACTGCCGATCACCCGAATTCTGCTCGTCTTGGTTGTTTTCAGTCATGTCTCTCTCGCTGGATAGAACTGTGTTTCACTATGCGGAACTTTTTATTTCAAAGGTTTCGAGATGCAGAATAATGTACCTTGTTTACCGCTTGTTTGTTTTGATTTTCATCAATAACGACAAGGCCAAGCACATGCAGTGCCCATTCATCGGAAAAGTCATGCTCACCAAAGAAGACAACCAACTATTGACCTCGACTCAAGCCGCAACCGGCATGGGAGATTACTTTCGACGATTTTGGCAACCGGTATTGCTTTCCCGAGAGTTGCCCGAGCCGGATTGCGCGCCCAAGAAAGTCAAAGTATTGAACGAGGATTTGCTCGCCTTTCGCGATACCCAAGGCCTTGTTGGGTTAATCGAGCCGGTATGCCCGCATCGCGGCGCCAGCCTGTACTACGGGCGCAATGAAGAATCAGGTATTCGTTGTGTTTTTCACGGCTTGAAATTTGACCGCCAAGGAAAGTGTGTCGATATTCCGATCGCGGCGCCTGGAACATGCAAGGAAAAGCTCAACATCAAGTCATATCCCACGCACGAAGCGGGCGGCTATGTGTGGGCTTATATGGGACCCAAGGAATGCATGCCTGAATTCCCGCATATGGAATTCACGCAGTTGCCCAGTTTTCATTTCTATGTCTCGAAGAAATGGCAGGACTGCAATTGGGCTCAGTGCCTGGAAGGCGCGATTGATACCGCCCACTTCTCCTTCTTGCACATGGTGATTGCAGAAGACGAGCAGGAGGCGCTGGCCATGATGCAGCACGCTGCCATTGGTTCGCAGTCGGAGCAGAACGCACGCATCCGTTGGGTAAAGGACGACCCCATGCCCAGGTTCGAGATCCTGGAGACCGATGTAGGTCTGACAATCGGCGGCGGGCGCAAGGCGGACGCAGACGATGTGTACTGGCGCATCGCCCAGTTCCTCAACCCCAACCATGCGCTGGTGCCCAGCGCCTTCCCGGGCGAGAACTATCACGGCCAGACCTTCGTGCCGGCCGACGACCACTCGTGCTGGATCTACACCTACACCTGGAATCCCGATCGTCCGCTGACCGCGGAGGAAATCGCGCGCTGCAAAAAAGGCCATACGGTGCATGCCGAGGTCGATGAAAATTACGTACCTATCCGCACCAAGCACAACGACTATCTGATCGATCGCGCCCAGCAGAAGACACACAGCTTCACAGGCATCGACGGCGTATCGGAGCAAGACGCCGCGATCCAGGACAGCCAGGGCGCGATTGCCGATCGCAGCCGTGAGCACCTGTTCCCCACCGATGTAGGTGTGATGCGCTTTCGTCGGCATATCCTGCAAGCGGTGCGGGAGTTGCAAAACAAGCAGGTCACCCCAAAAGCCGCGGCCCATCCTGCCGCCTACAAGATGCGCTCCGGTGGCTGGGTGGCGCACAGGCAAAAGGACCTGGCGACCGTTATGGTCGAACGCTTTGGCCACAAGTTCGGCATTGTCGGGAAGCAGCCATGAGCGTAGCCTTCAAGCAAAAGCTGCATTCGGGCCACGTGCTGGCCGGAATGTTCTGCTGCAGCTACAGCCCCCAGGTGAGCGAGGTGCTCGGACATACGGGACTGGACTTTGTGCTTTTTGACCTGGAGCACACTCCCAACAGCACGATCAACCTGCACGCCCAGTTGTGCGCGCTGGCGGGCGGGTCCACGCAAGCGGTCGTGCGGCTGCCGATGATTGATGAATTCACCATCAAATCTGCGCTGGATCTCGGCGTGACAAGCCTGATGCTGCCGAACGTCAAGACGCGGGCAGAGATTGCGCACCTGATCCAGTACAGCTTCTATCCGCCGCTGGGTAAACGCGGTATTGCGGGCTCGGTGCGCGCATCGACCTATGGCCTGAACAAAGACTACCTGCACCAGGCCAATGACGGCATCGCCTTGATCATTCAGCTGGAGTCGCTGCAGGGCATCGATAACCTGGAGCAGATGCTGCATGAATCCAATGCCATTGATGCCGTGTTTGTCGGCCCGCATGACCTGGCCGCCGACATGGGGCTGCTGGGCCAGCCCTCCCACCCGCAGGTGGTGGAGCAGTCGCTTCGCGCCATACGCATGGCCAAGCGCCTGGGAAAGGCCTCGGGCATTCTGTGCGCCCCGTCCGACGTCGCCATTTACCGGGACGCAGGCGCCAATGTCTTCGTGCTTGGCTCGGACATTGGAACACTGGCCCAGACCACGCGATCCTTGGCGAATGCCTTGAAGAACTTCGCCAACAACGAACCACTCCGATGAACTACTCCTTAGATCCCATTCAGAGCAGCCACATATCGCAGTCCAGACAACTGCTGGAACAGATGCTGCGCATCCGCTTCCTGGAAGACAAGATTGCCGACCTGCGCAAGTCCGGCGATATCCAGGGCTCGGTACATCTTTGCAATGGCCAGGAAGCCATTTACTCCGGCGCATGCGCCGCGTTGCAACCGGGCGACCGGGTGTTCTCGACCTACCGCGGCCATGGCTGGGCCCACGCTCGTGGCGTGCCCGCCGAGGCCATCCTGGCAGAGCTGCTGGGGCGCGTCTCGGGGGTGTCCCAGGGGCGGGGCGGATCGGCCTATTTCAGCGCTCCGCAATGGGGCTTCTACGGAGAGAACTCCATTGTGGGCGCGGGTGCGCCGATTGCCTGTGGCGCGGCGCTGGCAAGCGCTCTGTCCAAAGACGGCAGCTTGGCGTTGACGGCATTTGGCGATGGCGCGATGAACCAGGGCGGAGTGTTCGAGGCGCTCAATTTCGCCGCCTACCTCAAGCTGCCGGTGATTTTCGTCTGCGAAAACAACACCTATGCCGAGCTGACGCCATTGGCCGAAACGGTGCGCGACCCCAACCTGTTTAAGCGTTCGCGCGCATTTGGCATTGACGGCGTGCGCATCGACGGCAACGACGTGCTGGGCGTGCAGGAATGCATTGCACATTTCAGCGAGAAGCTCAGAAATGGCCACGGGCCCGTATTGATTGAAATGATGACGCAGCGTCTGGTCGGTCATTACATCGGCGACATGCAGTCCTACCGCAGCCTGGCCGAAATCGCCGATGCCAAGCTGCACGAACCCATTGTGCGTCTCAAGAAACGGCTGCTCCACAGTGGCCTGAGCGAAGCCGACCTGCAAGGCATCGAAGACAGCGCGCAGGCGCATATCGCGCAATCCGCCGCCCAGGCGCTGCAAGCGCCCCTCGCTGCCCCAGACACCGTGATGGACCATCTTTATGCCTAACGAAATCTCTCTGCCACAGACTCTTGAACTGAGCTACGCCAAAGCCATCAACGCGGCGCTGAACCGGGCTATGGGCGAAATGCCCGAAACCATCTTGTTTGGCGAGGATGTCGCCAAGCCGGGCGGTGTGTTCGGCGTGACCAAGGATCTGCAAAAGACGTTCGGCGCGGCGCGGGTGTTCGACACCCCCATCAGCGAGACCGCCATGCTCGGTACCGCCGTGGGTGCCGCGATGTGTGGTATCCGCCCCATCGTTGAAATCATGTGGATTGATTTCACTCTGGTGGCCATGGACCAGATCGTCAACCAGGCGGCCAACGTGCGCTATGTATCGGCCGGCAAATTACAGGCGCCAATGACCATCCGCACGCAGCAGGGCGCGCTGCCTGGCTCATGTGCCCAGCATTCGCAGAACCTGGAAGCCATGTATGCCCATGTACCGGGCCTGCGGGTTGGCATACCGGCCACGCCGCAGGATGCCTACGATATATTGCTCACCAGCATTGCCTGTGACGATCCGGCGCTGGTGATTGAAAACCGGGGTCTGTATCACTCGCTCGTGGATCAGGTCCGCATCAACAGCCCCATCGAGACGCGCTTCGATGCCCATATCACCCGCAAGGGCGATGACATCACCCTCGTGACCTGGGGAAGCATGTTGCACCGCGTGCACGAAGCCGCCGATGCGCTCCAATCGCAGCACGGCATCGGTGCCGAAGTCGTCAATGCACGCTGGATTGCGCCTTTTGACTGGCCTACGCTGCTCGCCAGCGTCAGGAAAACCGGCCGACTGCTTGTGGTTCACGAGGCCAACCTCACCGGGGGCTTTGGCGCAGAAATTGCCGCGACGGTTCATGCTGAATGTTTTTCCGCTCTGAAAAAGCCGGTGATGCGCCTGGCGACGCCGGATATTCGCATGCCTGCGGCACCCCACCTGCAAAATTCCGTGATACCCAGCAAGGAAAAAATACTGCACGAGGCTTTGATGCTGGTTGAGTAAAGTACCGCTATATATTCTACGAGGAGACATAATGAAATCAAGAAAATTCATCTACACCATTGCCGCCGGCGTTGCAATTATTTCAACGCCGGCGCTGGCAAACAGCTATCCAAACAAGCCTATCCGCATCGTGGTACCTTACACCGCTGGCGGATTGGCGGACAACGTCACGCGGCTTATTTCCGAGAAGTTATCCAACCGAATGGGGCAGCCCGTCGTTGTTGAAAATCGACCGGGTGGCAAGCAGATCATTGCTACGGATTATGTAATGAAGTCCGCGCCAGACGGCTATACACTGCTGCTTGGAAGTGTGACAAATTTGAGCATCAATCCCGCGGGCATCAAGAAACTGCCCTATTCGGTGGAAAAAAATTTTTCTCCTGTGGCACATCTTTTCTACTCGCCACTTCTTCTCGTCACCAACAAGCCGTCAAATACGGTCAAGGACTTCGTGAAGATGCTGGACAACCCTGAAGGAAATTTTTCCTATGCATCAGTAGGGCCGGGCACAACCACGCATATTGCTGGTGAGTTCTTCAACAAGTCCAGCAAGTTAAACGCGGTGCACATACCCTACAAGGGAAGCGCCAATGCCATCACGGATCTGGTAGGAAAGCAGGTGGATTTCATGTTCGATGGAGGAACATCCGCGCTGCCGTTTGTCAATGCCGGGAGAGTAAAATTGTTGGCGGTGACTTCGGTCGAGCGTTTTCCCTCGTTGCCCGACGTTCCGACCATGATGGAGTCCGGCTACAAGGATTTTGAAATCACGGCTTGGTGGGGATTGGTTGCGCCGGCAAAAACACCGAATGATATCGTCGAAAAGCTTTATGCCAACCTGAAAGAAATAACGGAAGAGAAAGAATTCCAGCGTAGTATGCTGGCGAATGGGGTTGCATTGCAGGCAAAGTCTCCAGCTGTTTTTTCCAGATTCATCAAGAGCGAAGAGAAAAGGTGGAAAAATTTCCTCGATATCACTAATATTTCCATAGATAACTGATAGCCTGAAATATTCTGCGACTTCTCTTTCGGACTCAATGAATAGCTGAAAACCAATTCGGATCGACATGGGATATCAGCAGACGAGACTGGCGGCGCGGGCCAAGTTGCATGATATTCCATGCCGGCCTGAGCCTGCTGATTTCACAGCTTTATCAAAAACGGTATATTAAATTATGTCAAACATCGAGAGCCTGGTCTTAAAAAGCAATAGCGAGCAAGTTTTTTTCAGGCTGTACAACGCGCTCGAGGAACGCAGGTACGAGGAGGTTGCATCACTTTTTTCGCCTAAAGGAAAATGGCGGCGCTTCGGACAAATTTATGTGGGGCCCGACGAAATACTCTCAGCTTTATCCGAGAGATCAGCATCCATCATGATTCGTCATTTGATCACCAATTTCCTCGTGCTGCGCAGCGACTCCAACCAGCTTGTGGCATCGGCTTATTTGCTGGTTTATTCCGCAGATGCAAACGACAATAATGAGAAACCTGTACGCGCCAGCAGCCCGCGGGGAGTCTACGTGGCAAATGCAAGTTTCGTGCGCAAGGATGGCGAGGTACGCATTGCCTCCCTCTGCATGGAGCAGGATTTTAGTTTTAGCTGACACGACAGCAGCCGTCCCTAGAGCCGCTTATATGGAAGTCTCCCGGATTAAAAGCAAGCCGCCGGAGCAGGCCAAGCCGGAGAGCCTCAAAATGAACAGGGGGTTCACTTTTTCATGGTAATCGTGCCACCCATAGCCCATGAAAAGGGTCCAGACCCGGATTCGTGTTCCAACGAATGGGGCCACCTCGCTTGCAATACCTCTGCAATTAATGAAACGGTGGGAGATATGGCGGCTTCCTTGTTGGTGATGAAAACCATCCGGCCGCTGGCAAATGGCGTGCACAGGCGGATTTTTTGCACCATCGACATGTTCGCATAGTGCTGCACGGCACTCTCGGGCGCTACCGTCAGGAAACGGCTGGTGGCGACCATCGACAGGTTGCTGTGAAATGAGATCGACTCGATATGGGGCGTGGGCGGCAACTGGCCACAATCGAGAAACGGCTGTTCAAACACGTCCCGGGTATGTGTGCCGCGTGGCGGCAATATCCAGGCATGCTCGTGCAAATCCGAAAGTGCCAGCCCGCAATAGTTGGCCAGCGAGTGGTCCGGGGCGCACGCAATCGCCATGGACTCATCACCCAGCGACACAATGTTTATCCGCTCGTGCGTGGGGGCATGTTGGGTGGCTTCGAGCCGCCCGATCACGCAGTCGAGTCCGCCGCGCGCGAGCAAGCCGTTGACGGTGTTCTCATGCACACACAGGCATGGCAATGGGCCTCGCTGTTCAAGTGCGGCGATCAACCTGGGCAGCACATGGACGCCGACCAGGGGCAGCACGCCCATGCGCACCAGGGGAATTTCTGGCTGGAGCCAGTCAGAAATTTTGTGTGTGAGGCATGGCATGTCGTCCAGGAGCATGAATGCCACGCAAAACAAAAACCACCGCTGCGGCGGACAAGGCGGCGCAGCCGCAATTCTCAGCCGAGCTGCTCGAACAGCTCATCCCAGGGCCGGTTACGCCGGCCGAGCTTGAAGGTATTTTTCAGCAGTTCAAGAAGTCGGTTCTTGAGCGGGCCCTGGGGGCCGAGATGAGCCATCACCTCGGTTACGCGCCCGCCCAGGCCAAGCCCGAAGGGGCCAACGCCAACCACCGCAACGGCAAGAGCGCCAAGACGATATTGATGGACGTCGGCGCCCTGCGCATTGACGTTCCCCGTGACCGCGAAGGCACGTTCGAGCCCCAGCTCATTGGCAAGCATGAGCGCCGTTTCACCGGCTTTGACGACAAAATCATTGCCATGTATGCACGCGGCATGACGGTGCGCGAGATTCAGGGCTTTCTGTCCGAGATGTACTCGGTGGACGTGTCGCCGGATCTCATCACAGCGTCACCGATGCTGTGATGAGCGAGGTCTCGGCCTGGCAGACACGCCCGCTCGCGTCCATGTACCCGGTCGTTTTCTTCGGCGCGCTGCGGGTCAAGATTCGCGAAGACGCTGTGGTGCGCTCCAAGGCCGTGTATCTGGCACTGGCCGTGCTGCCCGACGGCAGCCCTGACATCCTGGGGATCTGGATCGAGAACACTGAAGGCGCCAAGTTCTGGATGAAGGTCTTCAACGACATGAAGACCCGCGGGGTCCAGGATGTGATTATAAATCGCCCCGGCTTTTCTAGACACTTTTGAGCCGTTCGGTGGACTGCCCCTAGCCCTTGGCAGTTCATGTGGCGCACCAGCTCCCGCCGTGCGGATGCGCTCACCACTTTTTTCCCAAGGCCTCTTTCGTGACCTCGTTCTCCAACATGGCTTCGGCCAGCAGGCGCTTGAGTCGAGCATTCTCGGTTTCCGGCTCCTTGAGCCGTTTGGCATCCGAGACCGTCATGCCGCCGAATTTGCTGCGCCACAGGTAATAGCTAGCTTCCGAGAAGCTATGCCTGCGGCACAACTCTGCCACCGGGAGCCCTGATTCAGCTTCCTTCAGGAAGCCAATGATCTGTTCTTCGCTAAATCGCTTTTTCACGTCCAATCTCCTATCGTTTGGGATTGGACTCCAAGTCCTTCTGCTACTCAAATCCGGGTGGACGTCGCGGGCACAAAACACCCTCGTGCCTTGCAAAAATATTTCTTCTATCTTTAGTAGAATATAATCGCGAAATATATCTGATCGCATGGGGTATTTATTTTCACAAAATGCAATGAATTTACTTAATTATTTCAGATATCTA
>JBBKVU010000378.1:0-19829 GCA_037968595.1 Comamonas sp. | reverse complement strand
GCGCGCCATCGAGGGCGCGGGCTATACCGTGCGCGAGGAGACCACCGAGCTGGCGATCGAGGAGATGACCTGCGCCTCCTGCGTGGGCCGGGTCGAGAAGGCGCTGGCCAAGGTGCCCGGCGTGCTTGAAGCCACTGTCAACCTGGCAACCGAGCGCGCGCGCGTGCGCCATCTGGCCGGCGTGGTTTCAATTGCCGATCTGCAAGCCGCCGTGGAGCAGGCGGGCTACAAGTCGCGCCGCCTGTCGGCGGACACGGCCAACGCCGAGGACCAGGACGCCGAGCGCCGCGAGAGCGAGGCGCGTGCGCTGCGCCGTTCGCTGCTCATTGCCGCCATTTTCAGCCTGCCGGTCTTCATTCTCGAGATGGGCTCGCATCTGATTCCCGCGCTGCACCATTGGGTGATGGGCGTGCTGGGGCAGCAGAACAATTGGTATCTGCAATTTGCGCTCACCACCCTGGTGCTGTTCGGCCCTGGCCTGCGCTTTTTCCAGAAGGGCGTGCCGGCGCTGCTGCGCGGCGCTCCCGACATGAACTCGCTGGTGGCGGTCGGCACGGCGGCGGCCTACGGCTATTCGCTGGTGACCACCTTTGCCGCCGATGTGCTGCCCCCGGGCACGGCCAACGTCTATTTCGAGGCCGCGGCGGTGATCGTGACGCTGATACTGCTCGGGCGCATGCTGGAAGCGCGCGCCAAGGGCCGCACCTCGCAGGCCATCAAGCGCCTGGTCGGCCTGCAGGCCAAGACCGCGCGCGTGGAGCGCAATGGCGCGACCGTCGAGATTCCCCTGGACCAGGTGGCAGCCGGCGACATCGTGATCGTGCGTCCCGGCGAGAAGATTGCGGTCGACGGTGAAGTCGTGTCCGGCGCATCCTATGTGGACGAGAGCATGATCACCGGCGAGCCCGTGCCCGTGGCCAAGGAGGCGGGCGCGGCAGTCGTCGGCGGCACGATCAACAAGACCGGCGCCTTCAGCTTTCGCGTCACCCAGATCGGCGCCAACACGGTGCTGGCGCAGATCATCCGCCTGGTCGAGCAAGCCCAGGGCTCCAAGCTGCCGATACAGGCGCTGGTCGACAAGGTGACCATGTGGTTTGTGCCGGCGGTGATGGCCGCGGCCGCGCTGACCTTCCTGGTCTGGCTGGTCTTCGGTCCCGACCCGGCGCTGACGTTTGCGCTGGTGAACGCGGTGGCGGTGCTGATCATTGCCTGCCCCTGCGCCATGGGCCTGGCCACGCCGACCTCGATCATGGTCGGCACCGGCCGCGCGGCCGAGCTCGGCGTGCTGTTTCGCAAGGGCGAGGCCTTGCAGGCGCTGCGCGATGTGACCCTGGTCGCGGTGGACAAGACCGGCACGCTGACCAAGGGGCGGCCCGAGCTGACCGACCTGGAACCTGCCGCAGGCTTTGAATACGACGAAGTGCTGGCCCTGGTGGCGGCGGTGGAGACCCGCTCCGAGCACCCGATTGCCGAAGCGATTGTCAGCGCTGCCGAACAGCGCGGCATCACGCTGGCGCCGCTCGACGGCTTCGATGCCACGCCGGGCTTTGGCGTGTCGGCCCGGGTGTCCGGACGCACGGTGGCGGTGGGCGCGGACCGGTTCATGACGCAGCTCGGTCTGGATGTCTCGGGTTTTGCGCAGACCGCCCAGCGCCTGGGCGATCAGGGCAAGAGCCCGCTGTACGCGGCCATTGACGGCCGCCTGGCGGCGGTGATCGCGGTGGCCGATCCCATCAAGGAAACGACGCCGGCGGCAATCCAGGCACTGCATGCGCTGGGCCTCAAGGTGGCGATGATCACCGGCGACAATGCCGCGACCGCCGCGGCCATTGCCAAGCAGCTGGGCATCGATGAAGTCGCCGCCGAAGTCCTGCCCGACGGCAAGGTCGCGGCGCTCAAGAAGTTCCGCAGCCGCGGCGAGCGCGTGGCCTTCGTGGGCGACGGCATCAACGACGCGCCGGCGCTGGCCGAGGCCGACGTGGGCCTGGCCATAGGCACGGGCACGGACGTGGCAATCGAGGCCGCAGACGTGGTGCTGATGTCGGGCGACCTGCGCGGCGTGCCCAACGCCATTGCGCTGAGCCAGGCAACCATACGCAACATCAAGCAGAACCTGTTCTGGGCCTTTGCCTATAACGCGGTGCTGATTCCGGTCGCGGCCGGCGCGCTCTATCCTTTCAACGGCAGCTTGCTGTCGCCGATCTTCGCCGCGGCGGCCATGGCGCTGTCCAGCATCTTCGTGCTGGGCAACGCCTTGCGGCTCAAGCGCTTTTCGGCGCCCATGGCGGTGGATGCCAAGGGGCCGACGGCAACGGCCTGACCTCGGCACGGCGCCGCGTACGACATGGATAGGGCGCCGTGGATGACGCAGCGCCACAGATGACAGCGCACCGGACCCGCGCCCGGCAGCACCTGCCCCACAAGCCACCGCAAGGTGGCTTTTTTATTCGGCGGGCGCGCTGTGCACACGGGTACACTGCAAGACAGAGGGGGCCGTGACGGCGTTCCCGCAAATACTATGGTTTCAATAGCTGTCCGTGCAAACGGGCACAGTGGTGGAGGTTTATTACATGCATGACGGCAATGAGACGGAAATGACCGGTGTGGTGGTGCGCAAGCGTCGCAAGGGCATCTACATCCTGCCCAATCTGTTCACCTTGGCGGCGCTGTTCGGTGGTTTCTATGCCATTGTCATGGCGATGAACGGCCGCTTCGAACTGGCGGCCGTGGGCGTGTTCTGCGCCATGGTGCTCGACAGCCTTGACGGCCGCGTGGCGCGCATGACCAATACCCAGAGCGCGTTTGGCGAACAGATGGATTCGCTTTCCGACATGGTCTCTTTTGGCGTCGCTCCGGCGCTGATTGCCTACGAATGGGCGCTCAAGGGCCTGGGTCGCTGGGGCTGGATCGCGGCCTTTGTCTATTGCTCCTGCGCCGCGCTGCGCCTGGCACGCTTCAACGTCAACACCGCCGTGGTCGACAAGCGCTACTTCCAGGGCCTGCCGTCGCCTGCGGCCGCGGCGCTGGTCACGGGCTTCATCTGGCTGCTCAGCGATTCCGGCCTTATGCGCGGCGCCGATGGCCTGCTGACCTGGACCCAACTGACCTGGACGATGTTCGCCCTGACGCTGTACGCGGGCCTGACCATGGTCACCAACGTGCCGTTCTACAGCTTCAAGGACATCCACATGAAGCGCAGCGTGCCGTTTGCCGCCATCGTGCTGATCGTGCTGGCGATCGCGGTGATCAACATCCACGCGCCCACGGTGCTGTTCGGCGTGTTCGTGCTTTACGGCTTCAGCGGCTATGCGGTCTATGCCTGGCGCAAGGCCAAGGGCCAGCAGGTCAGCGTGATCAGCACCTCGAAAGACGAGCCCGAAGAACGCGGTTTGCATAAATAAGGCAAGCGCAAAATTATTTGTGCTAAAGTGATCCTCATGCAAAACCTGTCGCTAGCTCTACTAACCATGTCCCACGGGCAGATCTAGTAGCGCGCGCGCATTCCCCCTACTTACGGCCCGTAGCATCAGCAACGGGCCGTTTTGTTTTGTGGAACGCTGGTGCACACCCCCTTTTCAATTTTCCGAAAGAGCCAAGATGTTGCAGAATCCCGCCAGCAAGTACCCTGCATTTCCCCCCGTACGCCTTGTCGACCGCACCTGGCCTGACGCGGTGATCAGCCAGCCTCCGGTGTGGTGCAGCGTGGACCTGCGGGACGGCAACCAGGCCCTGATCGAGCCCATGGACATTCCGCGCAAGATGCGCATGTTCGAGCAGCTGGTGGAAATCGGCTTCAAGGAAATCGAAGTCGGCTTTCCCTCCGCTTCCCAGGTCGAGTTCGACTTCATGCGCAAGCTGATCGAGGAAGACCGCATTCCCGAGGACGTCACGGTGCAGGTGCTGACCCAGGCACGCGAGCCCTTGATCCGCCGCACCTTCGAAGCCCTGGCCGGCGTGCCGCGCGCCATCGTCCACCTCTACAACGCCACCGCGCCCGTGATGCGCCGCGTGGTGCTGAACATGAACGAGGACGAAATCGTCGAACTCGCGCGCAGCAACGCCCAGCTGTTCAAGGACATCGCGGCCGATTACCCCGGCACCGACTGGACCTTCCAGTATTCGCCCGAAATGTATTCGGACACCGAGCTGGCCTTCTCCAAGCGCGTGATCGACGCCGTCACCGCCGTGTGGGAGCCCACGCCCGAGAAGAAGTGCATCATCAATCTGCCGACCACGGTCGAGCATTCGACGCCCAACCTGTTTGCCGACATGGTCGAGTGGACCCACCGCCACCTCGAGCGCCGCGACTCCATCGTGCTGTCGGTGCACCCGCACAATGATCGCGGCACGGGCACGGCAGCCGCCGAGCTCTCGCTGATGGCCGGCGCCGACCGTCTCGAAGGCTGCCTGTTCGGCAACGGCGAGCGCACCGGCAACCTCGACATCGTCAACGTCGCGCTCAACATGTACATCCAGGGCGTGCATCCCGGCCTGGACTTCTCGCAGATCGACAACATCCGCGCCACGGTCGAGCACTGCAACCAGTTGCCCGTGCATCCGCGCCACCCCTATGTCGGCGACCTGGTCTATACCTCGTTCTCGGGCTCGCACCAGGACGCGATCAAGAAGGCCTTCAGCGCGCGCCAGGAAGGCGACGTCTGGGACATGCCTTACCTGCCCATCGACCCCAAGGACCTGGGCCGCAGCTACGAAGCCGTGATTCGCGTCAACAGCCAGTCGGGCAAGGGCGGCATCGCCTATCTGCTTGAAAGCGAGTACGGCCTGCAATTGCCGCGCCGCCTGCAGATCGAGTTCAGCCAGGCCGTGCAGCGCGAGATGGATGCTAGCGGCAAGGAATTGACGGCGCAGAATCTCTGGAGCCTGTTCCAGACCGAATACCGCCTCGACGCCACGCGCCGTCCGCAGTACCGCCTGAGCGGCGAGAGCGGCACGGTGGCGATCAGCGGCGAGTTCCTGATCAACGGCGAAGTGCGCGCCTTGAGCGGCGAAGGCACGGGCCCCATCGATGCGTTTGTCGGCGCGCTCAGCGAAGCCACGGGCCGCAGCATCCGCGTGCTGGACTACGCCGAGCATGCCGTGAGCGCCGGTGCCAACGCCCAGGCCGCGGCCTATGTCGAGCTGCGCATCGACGATGCGCATGTGGTCTATGGCGTGGGCATGGACGCGAACATCGTCTCGGCGTCGATCAGCGCCATCGTCTCCGGCCTGGAGCGCGCTCCGGTCGCCGTGGCTGCCGCCGCGGTCTGAGCCGGCAAGGCCTGGTAAGCCCGGGCCGGTGTCGGAAGCTGTGGGAGTAAAGTCGGCGGATGTCTCTTTCTGGAGCGTGCATATGACAGACCAACTCATCATTTTCGACACCACCTTGCGCGACGGCGAGCAGTCGCCGGGCGCATCCATGACGCGTGACGAGAAGCTGCGCATCGCGCGCCAGCTCGAGCGGCTGAAGGTGGACGTGATCGAGGCCGGCTTTGCCGCCAGCTCCCAGGGCGACTTCGAGGCGGTGCAGGCGATTGCGCGCGCCGTCAGGGAGTCGACCATCTGTTCGCTGGCGCGCGCCAACGACCGCGACATCGCGCGCTCGGCCGAAGCGCTCAAGGACGCGCAGCGCGGTCGCATCCACACCTTCATTGCCACCAGCGCGCTGCACATGGAGAAGAAGCTGCGCATGACGCCCGAGCAGGTGCTCGAGCAGGCGCGCCAGTCGGTGCGCTTTGCGCGCAATCTGGTGGCCGACATCGAGTTCAGCCCCGAGGACGGCTACCGCAGCGACCCCGACTTCCTGTGCCGCGTGATCGAAGCCGTGATTGCCGAAGGCGCGACCACCATCAACGTCCCCGATACCGTGGGCTATGCGATTCCCGAACTGTACGGCGAGTTCATTCGCAATCTGCGCGAGCGCGTTCCCAACAGCGACCAGGCGATCTGGTCGGTGCATTGCCACAACGACCTGGGCATGGCCGTGGCCAACTCACTGGCCGGCGTGAAGATCGGCGGCGCGCGCCAGGTCGAGTGCACGATCAACGGCCTGGGCGAGCGCGCGGGCAACTGCTCGCTCGAGGAGGTGGTGATGGCCGTCAAGACGCGGCGCGACTACTTCGGCCTGGACGTGAACATCGCCACCGAGCATATTCTTGCGGCCAGCCGCATGGTCAGCCAGACCACGGGCTTTGTCGTCCAGCCCAACAAGGCCGTGGTTGGGGCCAATGCGTTTGCCCATGCCTCGGGCATACACCAGGATGGCGTGCTCAAGGCGCGCGACACCTACGAGATCATGCGCGCCGAAGACGTGGGCTGGTCGGCCAACAAGATCGTGCTGGGCAAGCTCAGCGGCCGCAATGCGTTTCGCCAGCGGCTGCAGGACCTGGGCGTGGACCTCGACAGCGAAGCCGCGGTCAATGAAGCATTCACGCGCTTCAAGGAACTCGCCGACCGCAAGAGCGAGATCTTCGACGAGGACATCCTGGCGCTGGTCAGCGAGCAGGGCGCGCATGGCCACCATGACCCCTTCGTGTTTGTCTCGCTGGCCCAGCACAGCGAAACCGGCGAGCGCCCGCATGCGCGCGTGGTGTTCAGCCGCGATGGCGTCGAGCTCAAGACCGAGTCGGATGGCAACGGCCCGGTCGATGCGTCCTTCAAGGCGATAGAGTCGCAGGTGCAAAGCGGCGCCGACATGGTGCTGTATTCAGTCAACGCGATCAGCGACTCCACCGAGAGCCAGGGCGAGGTCACGGTGCGCCTGCAACGCAGCGGCAGGGTGGTCAATGGAGTGGGTGCTGACCCCGATATCGTGGTCGCATCGGCCAAGGCCTACCTCAGCGCATTGAACAAATTGCACAGCAGCAGTGAAATGGTGGTGGCGCAAGGTTGACGGTCGGCTCTATAATCTCGCTCACATTCTCATAAAAGTCGTGCAACTTGTTGTTTTGTGCGACTTTTTTGATTCAGCTTCACTGTTTTTCTATTTTTGCTGCTTGGAGCATTTGGATGCACCACCGTCACCGCACCGTGATCGCCCGTCTCTTTCAGGTCTCGGCCGCCTTTGCTTTAAGCGGAGCACTGGCCTTTTCCGGGGCTTCCGCGGCGCAAAAGAAAGTGGCGAAGAAGCAGCAGGCCAGCAGCGCCAGCAAGCCGGCGCGTGCCAGCAAGGCTGTCAGCACCGCCAAGGTCAAGGCCGCTCCGCGCAAGCAGGCGGCCGCAGGCAAGGCCGGCCGGGCGGTTGCGGCCAGCGCGCGCAGCCCGGTGCGAGCGGTTGCTTACGCGCCCGCGCGCCAGTCGTTTGGCCAGCTTGCCGGACTGCATGACGTGACCGACCCGCTGGACCTGAAGTCCAGCGTGGCCCTGGTCGTGGACCAGGAAACGCATGAAGTCCTGCTGAGCAAGAACGACCATGCGGTGCTGCCCATCGCGTCGCTGACCAAGCTCATGACCGGGCTGATCATCTCGCAGGCCCGCCTGCCCATGGATGAGGTGCTGACCATCACCCAGGACGACGTGGACACCGAAAAGGGCAGCAGCTCGCGTCTGCGCGTCGGTGCCACGCTGACCCGCGGCGAAATGCTGCACCTGGCGCTGATGTCGAGCGAAAACCGCGCCGCCCATGCGCTGGGCCGCACCTATCCGGGCGGCCTTGCGGCTTTTGTCACGCAGATGAACGTCAAGGCCAAGCTGCTGGGCATGGCCGATACCAAGTACGTGGAGCCCACGGGCCTGTCTAGCCGCAACCAGTCCAGCGCGCGTGATCTCGCGGTGCTGGTCAACGTCGCCCATGGCGACCCGCTGGTGCGCCAGCTCAGCACCTCGCCGGGCTACGAAGTGGCCCAGGGCCCGCGCACGCTGCAGTACAACAACACCAACCGCCTGGTGAAGAGCCCGGCCTGGGAAATCGGTCTGCAAAAGACCGGCTATATCTCCGAGGCAGGCCAATGCCTGGTGATGCAGGCCGAAGTCGCCGGCCGCAAGCTGATCATGGTGTTCCTGGATTCGGCCGGTAAGTTCAGCCGTCTGGCCGACGCCGAGCGCGTGCGTCACTGGGTCGAGAACCAGTCGGGCGCAACCGCCGTCCTGGCCAGCCATAAGATCAAAGGTTGAAGGCCGCAGGCTTTTGACACTTCGCAGGTCCTGGCGCAGCGACCGCAAGACCTCAGCCCTCCAGCGGTGCAAGCCGCTCGGGGGCTTTGTTTTATCCTGCCGTACTGCTGGCCGGCATGCCGTCGACCGAGCGCCAGCCCGCAAAGCCCAGCGACATGGAGATTTCCGCCGCCGTGGACTGCAGCCGCGGCAGCCAGCCGTCGTCGATGCGGTCGGCGGGCGCCGAAATCGACAGCCCCGCCACCAGCTTGCCCTGGTCGTCGTAAATGCCGGCGGCAATGCAGCGCACGCCCAGTTCCAGTTCCTCGTTGTCGCGCGCAATGCCGTATTGACGCGTCTTGGCAAGCTCGTGCTCGAGCACGCCCAGCTGGGTGATGGAGTTGTGGGTATTGCCCGCCAGCCCCGTGCGCGTGGCGTAGGCGCGCACGCGCTGCGGATCGTCGGCCGCCAGGAACAGCTTGCCCGTGGAGGTCAGGTGCAGCGGTGCATGGCCGCCGATGGCGCGCACCACCTGCATGCCCGAGCGCTCGCTGTAGGTGCGCTCCACGTAGACGATTTCATCGCCCTGGCGCACGCTCAGGTTCACCGGCTGCTGGATCTGCTTGTGCAGCAGGCGCATGGGCGCCATCGCGGCTTCGCGCACGTTCAGGCGCGCCTTGACCAGATTGCCCAGCTCCAGCAGCCGCATGCCCAGCCGATAGCTGCCCGACTCGGGACGGTCCACGTAACGGCCTATGGTCAGGTCGTTGAGAATGCGGTGCGCCGTGGACGGGTGCAGGCCGGTCTTTTCGCTGATTTCCTTGAGCGACACCGCTTCCTCGCGCGAGGCCAGCACGTCGATGAGGGTGAACATGCGTTCGAGAACTTGGACGCTGGGTATGGAAGGAGTGCCGGGATCGGTAATTTTCATAATGCGGAAGCGAGGCGGCAATGCGGCGATTCTAGCGCCTGCCGCGGCCTGTTGCGCGCCTGGCGCCGCGGGTCTGCCAAGAGTGGCTAACGCAACCCAGCAAATTGAAGATTTGCGGTTGTTGCTAGGCGCGGGGCCGCAGGCAGTGCAGATAGCACGACAAGGCAACGCAACGACGCAGCAAGGGTTGTGTTAGCCACTCTAAACCGGTTCGTGGCGTGCCGAGCGCGGCCGCCGGTCCATGCGCTCCCAGACGTCCTGGTTGCGCACCTCATGCGGCAGAAAACGCGATTTGTAATCCATTTTCGTGCTGCCTTCTATCCAGTAGCCGAGGTAGACGTAAGGCAGGCCCATGGTGCGCGCCTGGTCGATCTGCCACAGCACGTTGAACGTGCCGTAGCTCACATGCGGCTCGGGCTCGTAGAAGGTGTAGACCGCCGACAGGCCGTCCTCGAGCACATCGAGAATGGACACCATCTTCAGCGCGCCGGGCGCGTCGCCAGTGGCGGGTGCGCGGAACTCCACGAGGCGTGAATTGACGCGGCTTTGCAGCAGGAACTGGGTGTACTGGTCGATGCGGTCTTCGTCCATGCCGCCGCCGCTGTGGCGCTGGCGCTGGTAGCGCAGATAAAGCTGGTAGTGTTCGTCGCTGAAGCTCAGGCGGCAGATGGAGACCTGCAGGTCCTGGTGCTGGGCCATGGCGCGGCGCTGGCTGCGATCGGGGCGAAACGCCTGGGTCAGCACGCGCAGCGGAACGCAGGCACGGCAGCCGTCGCAGTAGGGGCGGTAGGTGAACATGCCGCTGCGTCTAAAGCCCATCGTGACCAGCTCGGAATAGGTCGCGTTCTGTATCAGGTGGCTGGGCGTTGCCACCTGCGAGCGCGCCATCCTCCCGGCAACGTAGCTGCAGGGATAAGCCGCAGTTGCATAGAACTGCAGTGCCTGAAGAGGGAGGTCGTTGAGTTGCGTCATGCGGTGCTCAGCTCGTCCCAGTATACGGCGTCGAAGCGCCAATCCATGCGCGGCTTGCGGCGCTGGCGCTGCACTTCGGCCAGAAAATCCTGGCGCGCCATGGTGCGCGCACCCAGCGAGGCAAGGTGGGGCGTGGCCTGCTGACAGTCGATCTGCGCGGCGCCATGGTGGCGGCACAGCGCGACCAAGGCGGCCAGCGCAATCTTCGAGGCGTCGGTCGCATGCGCGAACATCGATTCGCCGAACACCGCATGCCCCAGCGCCACGCAGTACAGGCCGCCGACCAGCTGGCCGTCGACCCAGGTCTCGACGCTGTGCGCGTCGCCCTGGCGGTGCAGTTCGCAATAGGCCTGGACGATGCTCTCGACAATCCAGGTGCCGTCCTGGCCGTCGCGCGCTGTCTGGGCGCAGTGGCGCATCACCGTCTCGAACGCGCTGTCGATGCGGATCTCGCAGCCCGGCGTGGCGCGAAAGCGCTGCAGGGTCTTGCGCAGGGAGCGGTGCAGCCGGAAGGCATCGGTTTGCAGCACCATGCGCGGGTCGGGAGACCACCACAGAATGGGCTGGCCCGCGCTGAACCAGGGGAAGATGCCCTGGCTGTAGGCGCTGCGCAGGTGCTGGGCATCGAGCTGGCCGCCCGCGGCAAGCAGGCCGGGAATGGGGTCGCTGTCGCCCCAGGTCTGTTCAACGCCGGGAAAGGGGTCGTGCGGCGCGAGCCAGGCGAGGGATTTGGACATGGAATCGTTCCAGAGGGGACGCTGGCATTGTCGCAGGCATGGGAATCAGGGTCACCTGTATGGGGTAGGGGTGCATCCTACAGTCGATGGTGTCTTGTGTTGACAGTGGTTGCGCCGTGCAGACCTTAATTTACGTCTATCGGCAGGCGTTGCAAATGCCTGCGTTGCGCAGAAGCCGTGAAGGAGGAACCGACATGTTGTTCAGCAGAATTTTTGGCGGGAGCCTGTCCGAGCCACGCTACATCCGTCGCACGCGGGCCTATCTGCAGGAAGCGCGCATGGCCGTGCTCGAGCACTCGATTGCCGCCGAGTACTACCAGTCCTCCGCGGAGATGTATTCGGCGCGCGCCCAGCGTCTGGAGCAGGAGCTGCACGAATGGGAAGAGCAGGCGCTGCGCCGGCACAGTGCGGCCAAGGGGCTGGCACCGACACGCATGGAGCAGCCGCCGGCCGTGCCGGCGCAAATGCCCACGCCCTCGGTCATTCGCGCGGCCTGAGGCGCGCGCCCATGAAAAAGCCAGGCAGCAGCCTGGCTTCTTCTGGTGTCGCCGGTGCGAGTCCGGCTTGATCGCAGTGGATTCAGGGTTTCACGGCAATCGCCCCGATTTCCACGGCCACGTCGCGCGGCAGACGTGCCACCTGAACGGTGGCGCGCGCCGGCGTGACGCCGCTGAAGAAGCTCGCATAGACTTCGTTCATCTTGCCGAAATCGTTGAGGTCCTTCATGTAGACGGTGGTCGACACGATATGCGCCATCGTCAGCTTCTCGGCAGCCAGCACGGCCTTGAGATTCTCCAGCACCAGGCGGGTCTGGGCTTCTATCGGCGCATCCTTCATCAGTTCGCCGGTCTTGGGGTTGATCGGAATCTGACCCGAAAGGTAGATCACCTTGCCGGTGGCAACCGCCTGTGAGTAGGGTCCGATGGCCTTGGGTGCATCGGGCGAGGACACGGCACGTATGTCCTGGGCGCAAGCGAGCTGGGCACAGGCCAGCAGGGCGGTGGCGGTGAAGAGAGAGCGCAAGGAAGTCATGGATTCGGTTCTCCGGAAAATGGGGAAAGGGGATAAGGGCTCAGGCCATGGAATTGGTCAGCGACCACATGGCATCGACCAGGCGGTCGATGTCCTGGGCGTCATGCCACAGGTGGGTCGAGATGCGGATGCCGTTGTGGTTGGCGGTGTCGCCTATGACCGCGAAGCTGGCGTTGCGGATCACGAAGCCCGGCCCGAAGTCGCTGAGCATGCGGTTGACGAAGCTTGTCGATTTCTGCGCGTCCTTGATGTCCGCCTTGTTGATGAAGGGGTTGAAGCAGGTCAGCGCCGACAGCAGCTTTGGATCGTCCTTGGGCGAGTACAGCGATTCGACACCCCAGCGCTCGGCGATACGCTCCTTGAGATAGGACGCCAGGGTCAGGTCATAGGTCTCGATCTTCTTGCGGCCTATGGTGTCCCAGCTCGCGCAGGCCTGGGCCAGCGCCTTGTACATGGGGGTGTGCAGGCTGCCGCAGCTGGTGACGCTGGCTGCGATGTCATAGGTTGCCGTGCCGTTGGTTGTGCGTTCCAGCGCCGAGTAGCTGCTGGAGTGCACGGGATACCACTTGGGCAGCGGCAGCGGGTTGGACGCACGGATCTTGTTGCGTATCACCAGAATGCCGGTCGAGCCCGGGCCGCACTGCCATTTGTGTCCTGCTCCCGACATGAAGTCCATGCCCAGCGCGGCGTAGTCATAGGCCATCATGCCGGGCAGGTGGGCACCGTCGACAATGCTGATCAGCTCATGGGTCTTGACCACCTGCATGAGTTCGGCGATGGGCAGCATGGTGCCGGTCACATAGGTTGGCGACGACCACATCATGGCGCGCACGCGCTTGCCCTGGGCCTTGAGCGCACGGATGCGTTCGTCAAACAGGTTGCTGTACGTGGCCGCGGTCTGGTTGTTGCCCACGGGCATGGCGACGCGCGAGACTTCGATGCCGTAGCGCGCCACCGCAATGTTCAGCGGCGTGTTGCCGCCGCCGTGTTCGTGGTTGGTGGTCACGATCACGTCGCCCCTTTGCCAGTCAAGCCCCAGGATGGCGTGGCACATGCCGGACGAGGTGTTGGCGGAGAAGGCGAGTTCGTCGGCATCGACGCCGAATCCCGGTGCCACCTGCTGGCGCAGGTCCAGCAGGTTGCCGTAGCCGCTGCTCGAGTCCTCGGCCTTGAGGTGGTTCTCCTTCGCGAACACATCGAGCACGACCTGCGGCATCGAGCCGCCGGTGCCGATGTTCATGTAGGTTCGCTGCGGATTGAGCACGAACATGGCCTGGACCTGGGTCCAGAAAGCTTCATCCTGTAGCAGCCGGCTGCGCAACTCGCTGCTCGAGGATTGGCTGTTCGCATCGCCGCAGGCTGCGAGCAGCGGCGCAACGGCCGCCGCGCTGGCGCCATATCCCATCATGCGCAGGAAGTCGCGGCGTTTGGCGGACCAGTGCTCGATACCTGCGGCGGCAGGCCGATCGGCCTCCTGTGGACTGATGTCGCGCAAATTTTTCAGATTCAGCATAAATATCCCGATTGAAAAGGATTCAAGGGTTTGGCAAGCGGCGCCGTGGATTCGGTAATAAGGCCGTATTCCGGTGGGCGTATTAAAATTCTAGAAGCCAAATTGCCTGTTTCATTCGAATTTTTTCCCCTACGCAGCATTACTTAGCGTTGGCAATAAATTTCCTTTTGAGCTGGCACGCATCCTGCATTGAAGGTGGTTACTGTTTCTTTTTTCTCGCGCAAGATCATGGAAAAACACCAGCCACTGCACCAGATGGGTTCGGAGATCACCAAAATGGGGATGCATGCCCATTTTTAGAATTGCTGTATAGACAGGGAATCTCCCGATGTCGAGTTGTCGGTCCGTGGGCGAAGGCCCCGCTGTCCCCCTGCGGCCTGGGCTGCGGATAGGGGCGGCGCCATGGGCTACGTGTTCTTTGTGCACCATCGTTGCGTGGTGCTTGATCTGTGCGTCGCTCAAGCTGCTAGATTCAATCCGTGCGCTCCGTGTCCGAACGCCTCTTCACCCCCTGTCGGGCCCCTAAGATGTCCATGCGAATCAAGCTGATCGCGCTGACGACCGGCATCACCTTGCTGGTGCTGGCAGCCGTGGCTGTAATGGTCCAGCGTCAGACCCTCAAGCTCGCCGGTCAGGAGCGGGAGCTGGTCAAGGAAATCTACGCCCAGAGCAAGGAAGTCGAGCTGCGCCACTATGTGAGCCTGGCCCAGGCAGCGCTGGGGCGTCTGGCGGCGGAAGACGGCGATACGGCTGCGCAGCAGCGCCAGGCGCTGTCCATGCTGTCCCAGATGCAGTTTGGCAAAGATGGATATTTCTTTGTCTATGATCGCCATGGGAATATGCTGCTGGAGCCCTCTCAAATGGGTTTGCAAGGTGTTGATTTCTGTGAGCCGGATGATCCTTCTGGTTTTCAGCAGGCGAAATTGATTATGACGTCGGCCCGGCAGGGCGGCGGTGTGGTTCGATATGATTGGATGAAGCCTTCATCCCAATCAAATACCCCGAAAATGTCTTTTGTTGCGCCCATGGCGCAATGGGGGTGGGTAATTGGGGCTGGTCTTTATATGGATGATATTGAAGCAACGCTGAATATCATCGATGGCCATGCGCGCCAGAATATAGAAGAAACACGCCGGCACTTTTATGGCATCGCTGCTGCTGCGGTGCTGGCCATAGGCCTGGTCGGGCTGGCCTTCAACCTCAGCGGGCAACGCGTCGCCAGCGGCAAGCTGCGGCGCCTGGCCCGGCGCGTGGTGCGCTCGCATGAGGACGAGCGCGTGCGTGTGGCGCGCGAACTGCACGACGGCGTGGTGCAGGTGATGGTGTCCTCCAAGTTCCTGCTGGAAACCGCGCAGGCGAGCATGCCGCCGGGGAATGCACCCGAAGCTGCCGGTCGGCGGGGCGCGCGCCATCTGCTCGACCAGGGCCTGCAGCGTCTCAACGATGCGCTGGCCGAGATCCGCCGGGTGTCGCACGGCTTGCGTCCGGCGCTGCTCGATGACCTGGGTCTGGCGGCGGCGCTGGCGCTGCTGGTGGAGCAGATCCAGGCGCAGTGCGCATATCGTGTGGACTTCGTGCAGGAGGGGCAGGCACGCGAGCTGCCCACTTCCCATGCCACGGCCCTGTTCCGCGTCGCACAGGAGGCGTTCAACAATATCCAGGCCCATGCACGCCCCACGGCGGTGCGGGTCGTGCTGTGCTTTGGCACGCGCACGGTGGCGCTGCACATCATCGACGATGGTGCGGGCTTCGATCTGCGGCGCGTTCAGGCGGACGCGCGGGGTGGCATTGGCTTGCGAAATATGCGCGAACGCGTG
Organism: Comamonas sp.; assembly: GCA_037968595.1. Classification (GTDB taxonomy): domain Bacteria; phylum Pseudomonadota; class Gammaproteobacteria; order Burkholderiales; family Burkholderiaceae_C; genus Comamonas. The sequence goes on along the minus strand of JBBKVU010000378.1, from coordinate 4,739 downwards.
GAAAGCCTGCAGGGGCGATTCGAGATGCGGTCTGGCCGCGGGGGCACGCGGCTGGCGGTCACGCTGCCTGCGCCGACTTTGACGGCGGCGGCATGATGGACAGCGTGCGCGTGCTGCTGGTGGATGACCATCCTCTGGTGCGTGACGGCATACGCATGCGGCTGGGCATCACCGACCATATCGAGGTGGTGGGCGAGGCCGCCAGCGTGTTCGAGGCCGCCGAATTGGCGCCAACGCTGCAAGCCGATGTGGTGGTCACCGACATCCGCATGCCCGGCGCGAGCGGCATCGAGCTCATCGCCCAGTTTTCGCGCAGCCATCCGGAACTGCGCGTCGTGGTGTTGTCCATGCACCGCGAGGCCGAATATGTGCGCCGGGCACTCGACCTGGGCGCGCTGGCCTACGTGCTCAAGGATGCGGCTGCTCAACAACTGGTCGATGCAATTGACGCGGCGATGCAGGGCTGCACCTATCTGAGCCCGGGGCTGCAGGATTTGCTGGGCGAGTGCGAGCCGCTGGAGCGCTCGAGCCGACCGATAACGCCCAAGGAGGCCGAAGTGCTGCACCTGCTGGCGCAGGGGCGATCGAGCCGGGAAATCGCCCAGGCGCTGGGGGCTTCGGTGCGCACCATAGAAACGCACCGCCTGCATCTGCGGCGCAAGCTGCGCGTCGACGGCCAGGCGGCGCTGGTGAAATATGCGGTCGACTATGTGGACCTGACGCTCTAGGCCAAGGGCCGCAGGCAAGAAAAAAAGCTTGCAACGTAAACGCTGCAAGCCTTTTATTTTGGCTCCTCAACCTGGGCTCGAACCAGGGACCTACGGATTAACAGTCCGGCGCTCTACCAACTGAGCTATTGAGGAATATCTACACTGTGTGCCCTGTACAATTGCAGGGCTTTAATTTTGGCTCCTCAACCTGGGCTCGAACCAGGGACCTACGGATTAACAGTCCGGCGCTCTACCAACTGAGCTATTGAGGAAGAAGACTTGAATTATAGGACGAAAATTTCAGTGTTCTGGAAAGATGGGCAATTTTTGCAATTTTTCTTCTGCCTGCCCCTGTTCAGGGCGCTGCGCTGGGCTCGGGCCGCAGCCATAGCCAGGTCAGCACGCAGGCCATGCTGGTCAGAGAAAACCAGCGCACCCAGGCAGGCACCGGTGCCCAGCAGACCACGATGGCGCCCAGGGCCATGGCGGCGCTGGCACTCCATTTGGCGCGCCGGCTCACGCGCCCGCCCGCGGCCCAGTCCTGCAGCATCGGGCCGAACAGCCGGTGGCGCCACAGCCAGTAATGCAGGCGTTCGGAGCTGCGCGCCGCGGCCCAGCCCGCAATCAGGATGAAGACCGTGGTCGGCAGGCCGGGGATGAAGACCCCGGCAATGCCCAGCGCCAGACTGATGCAGGCGCAGGCCTGGAGCAGCCAGCGCAGCGGGCGCGAAGGCAGCATGCGCAACGGCGGCACGCCGGGCGCAGGAACGGGAAGGGGCTGCTCAATCTCGGGCATGGCCTATTGTGCCGTGGGGGCGCGGCCCGGCGGGCGGCGCGCTATGCTTGGCCGCATTGCCAAGGATTTCTTATGACTGTACGCACTATCTTGAAGATGGGCGACGCGCGCCTGCTGCGCGTGGCCCAGCCCGTCACGGCTTTCGACACCGATGCCCTGCATCTGCTGGTCACCGATCTGCTCGACACCATGGCCGCGGCCAATGGCGCGGGCCTGGCCGCGCCGCAGATCGGCGAAGACCTGCAGCTGGTGATCTTCGGCTCGGGCGCGCCCAATCCGCGCTATCCCGATGCGCCGGTGATCCCGCGCACGGTGCTGATCAACCCGCAGATCACGCCGCTGGGCGAGGCGCTGGAAAACGACTGGGAAGGCTGCCTGTCTGTGCCCGGCATGCGCGGCGTGGTGCCGCGCTGGCAGTGCATACGCTATACCGGCTTCGACCAGTACGGCGACCCTATAGACCGCACCGTCGACGGCTTCCATGCGCGCGTGGTGCAGCATGAATGCGACCATGTCTGGGGCAAGCTGTATCCGATGCGCATGACCGACTTTTCGCAGTTCGGCTTCACCGAGGTGCTGTTTCCGGGCATCAGCGCGGCCGAGGATGATTGAGTAGTTTTGTATGGCGTCAGGTAGGGGCGGGAGGCCCTCAAAATGACCTTCGATAATTTCTCAAGAAACAGCTTTTTTGTCAGCTGGATTACCCACTTGGAAGGCAAAGGATCTGGGCGCACAGTGGCGAAGCCGTTAAACCGTTCGTGGTGAGCCTCCCTGGCCGGGCGCGTCGAACCATGAACGTGCGGTCCTCATGCCTTGAGTGCAGGCCGTTCGTCCTTCGACAGGCTCAGGACAAACGGGATTTTGCGGCTTGCCGTTTCTTGCTTGCTGTTTCTTATTAGCGCCTTGCCTGCCCTCCAGAGAAAACCAGGCGGTTTAAAACGACAAGGCCTCGATCAACTCCGTCTCGATTGCAATCTGCCTGGCGTTGTGCTGCAGCTCCGCGCCTTCTATCAGGAAGGTATCTTCGACGCGTTCGCCCAGCGTGCTGACCTTGGCCAGCTGCACGCTCAGGCGGTGGCGCGCGAGCAGGCGGGCAACGACGTACAGCAGGCCCGCGCGATCGATGGCCGAAATGCTCAGCAGCCAGTGCTGGGCCTTTTCATCCGGGCTCAGGCTCACGCGCGGCACCATGGGAAAGCTCTTGACGCGGCGCGACACGCGCCGCTGCGAAGGCTCGGGCAGTTCGCCGCCGCGCTCTATGGTCTGCACCAGCTCGGTCTCGACCAGGTTCATCAGTTCGCGGTAGCGCTCCTGCATGGCGGGCGCGACGATCTGGAAGGTGTCGAGCGCATAGCCGTTGCGCGCGGTGTGCACGCGCGCGTCGAGAATGCTGAAGCCCGCGCGGTCGAAATAGCTGCAGATGCGGGCAAACAGATCGGCCTGGTCGCGCGCATAGACCAGCACCTGCAGTCCTTCGCCGGCCAGCGACTTGCGCGCGCGCACGATGGGGTGGGGCGCGCCCACGTTGCGCGATAGATGGCGCGTATGCCAGGCGATGTCGGCAGCTTCGTGGCGCATGAAGTAGCTGACGTCAAGGGTGTCCCAGAGCTTCTTGTGCGACTCGAACGGCTGGGCCGAGAGCGCCAACTGCACCAGCGCCTCGCGCTTGCGCGATTCGATCTCGGCCGCGGCATCGGGCGCGCGCCCGCCAAGCACGCGCAGCGTCGCGCGGTACAGGTCTTCAAGCAGCTTGCCTTTCCAGGCGTTCCAGACCTTGGGGCTGGTGCCGCGGATGTCGGCCACCGTCAGCAGGTACAGCGCCGTGAGCCGGCGCTCGTCGCCCACGCGCTGGGCAAACGCGCCTATCACTTCGGGGTCGGACAGGTCCTGTTTCTGCGCGACCTGGCTCATGGTGAGGTGTTCGCGCACCAGGAATTCGACCAGCGCCGAGTCGGCCCGGTCTATGCCGTGGGCGCGGCAAAAGCGCTTGACTTCGACCGCGCCTATGACCGAATGGTCGCCGCCGCGGCCCTTGCCTATGTCATGGAACAGCGCCCCGAGATACAGCAGCCAGGGCTTGTCCCAGCCGCCGGCAAGCTGCGAGCACATGGGGTATTCGTGCGCATGCTCGGCCATGAAGAAGCGGCGCATGTTGCGCAGCACCATCAGGATGTGCTGGTCCACGGTATAGACATGGAACAGGTCGTGCTGCATCTGGCCGACGATGCGCCGGAACGGCCACAGGTAGCGGCCCAGCACCGAGGTCTGGTTCATCAGCCGCATCGCATGCGTGAGGCCGCTGGGCTGCTGCAGGATCTTGAGAAAGGTGGCGCGGTTGACCGGGTCGTGGCGAAAGCCGCTGTCCATCAGGCCGCGCGCATGGTAGAGCGCGCGCAGCGTGCGCGCCGACAGATCGGTGAGGCCGACGTTGGTCTCGTAGACCAGGAAGGTCTCGAGAATCGCATGCGGGTGGCGCTCGTAGAGATCGTCGCTGGCGATCTCAATCATTCCCGCCTTGTTGAAGAAGCGCTCGTTGAGCGGCACCAGTTCGTAGGAGCAGGGGTTGACGCGCTCCTCGATGTTCAGCCGCAGGATATGGCACAGCTGCGAGACCGCCTTGGCGGCCCAGTAGTATTCGCGCATCAGCGTCTCGCTGGCGCGCAACGCCAGGCGCTGGCCGTCGGGCGCGGTCGACTCGAAGCCGAAGCTTTCGGCCACCGCGGTCTGCAGATCGAACACCAGCCGGTCTTCATGCCGGCCCGAGATCGCATGCAGCCGCGCGCGTATCAGACTCAGCAGGGCTTCGTTGGCCTCGAGCTGCTGGGTCTCGAGTTCGGTGGCCAGGCCGTTGGTGGCCAGCTCGCGCCAGGTGTCGCCCAGGCCGGCGGCGCGCGCCAGCCACATGATGTATTGCAGGTCGCGCAGTCCGCCCGGCGATTCCTTGCAGTTGGGCTCTAGCGCGTAGGGCGTGTTCTCGTATTTGTTGTGGCGCTGGCGCATTTCCAGCGTCTTGGCAACCATGAAGGCGCGCGGGTCCATCTGCGCGCGGTAGGCGCGGCTGAACTCATCAAACAGCGCGGCGCTGCCCACGATGCGGCGCGCTTCAAGCAGCGCGGTCTGCACGGTCACGTCGCGTTCGGACTCCTCCAGGCACTCGGCGGTGGTGCGCACGCTCGAACCTATCTCCAGGCCCGCGTCCCAGCAGCTGCCTATGAACTGCTCGAGCTGCGCCG
>JBBKVU010000377.1:0-9672 GCA_037968595.1 Comamonas sp. | reverse complement strand
AAACAGCATCAGCCCGGCAGCGCGCCGACTGGGGCAGCCGCGCTGCCGGGCTGATGCTGTTTGGCGTGGCGGCCTGGGCGCTGTGGATGGACCTGGTCTACAAACCTTCGCTGTGGTGCCGATAGCCTTGCCAGGGGCTTGAACGGGCCCGCACCGCGCCCTATCCAATTTCAGCCGAGTGGGTTTTGTCCCATGTTAAAAGCGGCTCGCGAGCGGCAGGCTGTTATCGCTACCAAGCCACGCAAAAAAGCCCAGCCGGCCTGGAGAACGCATGCATGGCCTCAAGAACTGGTGATAATGGCCGAAACAAATGGACAGTTGTGCAACCTTTTGTACTGTACCGCTTTAAACAGTGAATTCATCTGTCCTGATCAATCCGAATGCCTTGCGAGTTGGCATGTACATCCAGCTGGAAGTCGGCTGGATGCGCCATCCCTTTCCCGTCAATAGCTTTCGCATTGTTTCCGATAGCCAACTCCAGACAGTCAAAGCGCTGGGGCTGGACGCTGTCCGCTATTTTCCGGCGCGCAGTGAAATCGCTTCTTTCGAGGCCGTGGGGGACGACGCCGCGCCCGCGCACGCTGGCCGGCTGACGCTGGCCACGCAGGACATGGGGGATGAGTCGGCGCCACCGGCGCGCGCCGAGCCGCTGCTGCCGCAAGACGCCTTGCCCCTGCATGGTCTGCCGGCGGTCTGGCAGCGCTGCGACGAGCGCTTTCGCGCCGCGGCGCGCGAATACATGCAGCTCTTTCGCTGCGCGTCCACGCAGCCCGAGCAGGCGCTGGCGACCAGCCACGGCATGGTCCAGGGCTACCTGCAGGATGTGCTGCCCACGGGCGATCTGGTGATACGCCTGCTGTCCGAAAGCTCGGGCCATCGCCAGGCCGAGCATCCCGTCAATGTGACCGTGCTGTGCCTGTTGCTGGGCCGGGCGCTGGGCATGAACGCTGCGGAACTGTACGAGCTGGGCCTGGCGGCCTTGCTGCATGACATAGGCAAGGACCCCAAGCCCGGCGCCACGCCCTTGCCGCGCGCGCAGTACGAGAGCCATGTCGGCGATTCGGTGGCGCTGGCAATGGGCATGGGCGTGTCCAGCGATGTGCTCACGGCCATGGCCCAGCACCACGAGTTTGCCGACGGCAGCGGCTTTCCGCTGCATCTGATCGGCGAGGACCTGAGCTCCGCCGGCAAGGTGCTGTGTCTGGTCAACGCCTACGATCGCCTTTGCAACCCGGAATTCGCCCAGGAGGGGCAGACGCCCCATGAAGCGCTTTCCGTGCTCTATGCGCAGTACCGCGAGCGCTTTGACGCGACCATCCTCAAGGCCTTCATCCGCATGATGGGCGTCTACCCGCCAGGCTCGGTGGTGCAGCTCGCGGACGGACGCTTTGCGATGGTGGTTTCGGTCAACAGCTCGCGCCCGCTCAAGCCCCAGGTATTGGTCTATGACGCGCAGGTGCCGCTGGCCCAGGCGCTGCCGCTGGACCTGGAGATGTTCGAGGAGATCGGCATCCGGCGCAGCCTGCGGCCGGACCAGCTGCCGCGCGAGGCGCTGAGCTATCTCTCGCCGCGGCAGCGCATCTGCTACTTTTTCGAGCGTGCCGTGGAGCCCGGCACGCCCAAGGCTGCAACGCCATGAGCCAGTCGTTCGAAGCTCTTTGGTACCAGACGCTCGATGCGCTGCTGGAGGCTGTCTGGCTGGTCGACGAGGAAACACTCAGCATCCGCTTCGCCAATCGCGCGGCCGAGAAGCTCACCGCCTACGACCGTGAGACCATGCAGGGCATGCCCGTTCAGGCGCTGGCGGCCACGCCCCAGGACCTGTGCCTGTGGGAAGACGTCAACCAGTGGCGCTCCGGCTCGCAGACGCTGACCCAGGTGCTGTGCCGCGACGGCGTGCTGCGCCCGGTCGAGCAGCGCCTGGAGCGCATTGCCTTTCCTTCGGGCGGCTCGGCCGGCTGGCTGATGCTGAGCATGCTGGACCGCAGCGAGCAGGCGCGCAACGAGAACGAACTCGAAGCCCTGCTGTCCGACCTGCGGGCGACGCTTGATTCCACGGCCGACGGCATGCTGGTCTGCAGCCAGGACGGCGGCATACGCGCGTTCAATCACCGCTTGGCGGCCATCTGGGGATTGCCGCGCGACATGCTGGTGGAGCGCAATGACGCCAGCATTCTCGATTTCATGGCCGGCAAGGTGCTGGACCGCGAGGGCTATGCCCAGCGCCTGGAGGAATTGCATCGCCAGCCGCTGCTGGACAGCACCGACGTGCTGGCGCTCGAAGGCGGGCAGATCATAGAGCGCCGCTCGGTGCCCCAGCTCAAGCGCGGCGCGCCCATAGGCCGCATCCATACCTTTCGCGACATCACGCGCGAAGTCGAAGTGCAGGCCGGCCTGGAGCTGGCTGCGCGGGTGTTCGACTGCAGCCTCGACGCGATTTTCATTGCCGATGCCGAGCACCGGCTGGTGCGCGCCAACCCCGCCTGCCGGCGGCTGATGGGCGATCGCAACTGCGCGGGACGCAAGGTGCGCGATCTGTTTGGCAGCAGCGCTCCGGCCAACTGGTACGCAGCCGCGGCCCAGGAATGGACCACGGGCGGCTTCTGGCAGGGCAATCTTTGGCTGGAGCAGGGCGCGGGCCAGCGCTGCCCCGTGCGGCTGTCCTGGGTGGCGCTGCGCGACGCGCACAACACGGTGTTCCAGACGATTGGCTTCATGCGCGACCTGACGCAGCAGCAGCAGGCCCAGCAGCGCATCGAGGAGCTGGCCTTCAGCGATGCGCTCACCGGCCTTCCCAATCGCCTGAGCCTGGCCGCGCATGTGGGCGAGGCCATAGAGCGGGCCGCGGACACGCATGAAGTGTTTGCCATCCTGTTCATCGATCTCGACCACTTCAAGATCATCAATGATTCGCTGGGCCATCAATTCGGCGACCGCGTGCTGAAGCTGGTTGCCGAGCGCCTGCAGGCCTGCCTGCGCTCGGCCGACATGCTGAGCCGCCTGGGCGGCGACGAGTTCGTGCTCTATCTGCAGGGCTGCGACGAGGCCTTAGCGGCCAGCGTCGCCCAGCGCATCCTGCGTGAAATGCTGCATCCCTTCCTGCTCGACGGACTGGGCTTTTCGGTGCAGTGCAGCATCGGCGTGGCCCAGTATCCCAGCCACGGACATACGCTGGACGAGCTCATCATGCAGGCGGACACGGCGATGTACCGCGTCAAGGAGCGTGGCCGCGGCCATTACAGCTTCTACCAGCCGCAGATGAATTCCGGCCTGCTGTCGCGCATGAAGCTGGAGCACGCGATGCGCCAGGCGCTGGAGCACGGTCGCATGGCGGTGTATTTCCAGCCGCAGGTGCATATCGGCAGCAACCGCATCATGGGTGCCGAGGCGCTGCTGCGCTGGACCGATCCGGAATTCGGCGTGGTCTCGCCAGCGGTGTTCATTCCCATGGCCGAGGAGTCGGGCTACATCGTGACGCTGGGTGCCTGGGTGCTCGAGCAGTCGATACGCGAAGCCGTGCACTGGAGCAACCAGGGGCTGCCGCTCAAGGTCTCGGTCAATGTGTCGGCGCTGGAATTCCGCCAGACCGATTTCGTCGAGCGGCTGCAGCAGCTGCTGCTGCGCCATGGACTGCCTTCCCACCTGCTGGAGCTGGAACTGACGGAAAGCATTCTGCTGCAGGACGCGCAGGAGATGGCGGCGCGCGTGCGCTCGATTGCCGAGCTGGGCGTGGGCCTGGTCATCGACGACTTCGGCACGGGCTATTCGAGCCTGGGCTATCTGAAGAAGCTGCCGATCGCCAAGATCAAGATCGACCAGTCCTTCGTGCGCGGCCTGCCGCACGATGCGGGCGACCGCGCCATCGTCAGCGCCATCATCAGTCTGGGCAAGGCGCTGGGCACGGAAGTCGTCGCCGAAGGCGTGGAAACCAGCGAGCAGCGCGACTGCCTGCGCGATCTGCATTGCCACTTTTTCCAGGGCTTTCTGTGCTCTCCCGGCTTGCCGGCCGAAGCGTTTGGCGCGCGCATGCGCGAGCAGGGCGTGCTGGTCGAGGACGACTGGCCCAGCAGCGCGGTGGCGGGACTGGGGCTGGGCATACAGAGCGGCAGCTCGGGGCGCCAATAAGCCACGGCTGCGCCGCAAGGGCCAATGGGGCCAAGGCCGGAAGCGTTCTGCTCCCGGCCTTTTTGTTTTTCCCGTCCTTTTGCGCTACGTGGCGGCGCCCACGGCTGGCTGAATTGGTTTCAGAATGAAAACCCCGGTGGCTTGGTGAAGTATATGGATACATTTTCTCGCGACCATATTAACGGTTCATGTATATATCTTTTGTATTAACAAATACTATCGGTATTTAAATCTGGTTGATTTTTTCATCTAAGGGATTTCCTGTAGGCGTAAACCGACCGGCATAAAACTCCCTCTCCCACAAGGCAGGCCATGAAGGCGATATACATTCAATACACATTTTGCTTTCAGGCGAATGTGTTTGAAAATCAGCTGGCAGATATTCTTGCCGGCTTCGATAAAAAAAGGATTTGTTATGAACGAAGATCGAATTGCAGGAAATTGGAAACAATTCAAGGGCAAGATCCGCGAGCAGTGGGGCAAGCTCACTGACGACGATCTCGACGTCGTTGCCGGCAAGCGAGACCAGTTCATCGGCAAGATTCAGGAGCGGCAAGGCATTCTCAAGGATGAAGCCGAGACGCAACTGAAGGATTGGGAAAAGCGCAATCCTGATTTCCGTTTCGATAAATAACGGATTTCGTTGCCATTAATTTTCAAAGATGCAGTCGCTGCACCGTATTCAATAATAGATGCCGTGGCCTGCGACTGCCTGTCATAAATAAAGGGAGATACTCATGAACTTCAAACAAAAACTTACTGCCGTCTGCGCTGTCGCTTGCATGTCTTCGGTGTTTGCCGCTACGCCTGCCGAACACAAGGCCGCCAAGGACCAGATCAGCGCCGATTACAAGGCAGCCAAGGCACAGTGCAATTCCCTGATGGGAAATGCAAAGGATGTTTGTGAGAAGGAAGCCAAGGGCCGTGAAAAGGTGGCCGAAGCCGAACTCGATTACCGCACCGATGCCAGCGAGCGCCATCGCCACAACCTTGCCAAGGCCAAGGCCGATGCCGCCTATGACGTCGCCAAGGAAAAGTGCGATGACTTGAAGGGCAATCCCAAGGATGTCTGCGTCAAGGATGCCAAGGCTGCCCATGTGAAGGCGCTGGAAGCCGCCAAGATTGCCGATGCCCGCGCTGAAACCAATGTCGCACCGGCCAAGAAGGCCGCCGACGTATCGGAAGCCCGCAAGGACGCGAGCCAGAACGTGCGCGAAGCTGATTACAAGGCGGCACGCGAGCGTTGCGATGCGCTCAGCGGTGACGCCAAGGACAAGTGCGTGGCCGATGCCAAGCGCGTCCACGGCCAATAATCCGGCCCCCAGTCAAGCGCCTCAACCAGGCGCAGGGTAGAGCAAAAGCCGCAGTTCTCTTATGGGAGCTGCGGCTTTTGCATTGCGCCTTGCCTATTCGGGCTTCTTGAGGAAATCGGCAAGCCGTTCGCGGGAACGCCTGGCGTCACGCATGAACGGTGGCACCGACAAGACCAGCAGCAGCGCCGCCAGCGGCAACACGCAAAAGAAGCCGATGTACTTGAATCCCAGGGCGCCGCCGAGGCTGCCCAGCACGAACATGGCGATGAGTCCGGCGCAGGTGCGCATGCGCGTCCAGTCGTGGCGCACGGCTTCGGCGGGTACATGGCCGGCCCTGGCGTGCCGGCGCCAGAAAAGCATCTTGCCCAGCTCCATTCCCAGATCGGTGAAATTGCCCGTCATATGGGTGGTGCGGGTGCTTCCGCCCGAGGTCTTGGAGCCGACGGCATTTTGCAGGCCCATCATGAAAGACAGCAGCAGCACCGTGAGCGGCACGGCAAACGGGGTATTCCATGCCAGCGTCGCGGCGCCCATGATGCCGAACGGCAGCAGCATCAGCGCTTCCAGCATCAAGGGCAGGGCATAGACGCTGTAGTGATGGCGCTGGCGGCCCCAGTTCACGAGCGCCGCGCACACGGCCGCGCCCGTCATGAACGACAGGATGGCGCCCAGGGCATTGAGCAGCAGCTTGCCGTTTTCCAGCACCAGGCCGTCGGCCAGCTGCGAGGCAAAGCCTGTCATGTGCGAGGTGTACATGTGCAGCACCAGAAATCCCCCCGCATTCACCGCCCCCGCGTTGAAGGCCAGAAGCCAGCCCAGCGCAACATTCGTCGAGCGCGCGCGGTGGCGGTTGGTGAGGTGGCGAAGTCTGCGCATCAAAAGCTCCACGGACCCGATTTTGCCGGCGGCCTGTTGGCATTGCGCAGCAAGTGCGCACAGGCCGTGCGGGCTGACGAGACGGCGGCGCAAGGGACCGCAAATGAAAAAGCCCGCATCAGCGGGCCAATTCAATTCAACTGCGCAAGTCGCTGCCGGATGCAAGCGACTCGCGTGAAAACAAGGTGTCTGCGAAACACCGGACCGGCATCCTGAACCGGGGTTCAGGGGGGCAAGGGCAGCTTGACGTTGGGTTCATCTAACGCGAGACGATCACGCTCATCAAGCGATGTACCAAGCCCGGGCTCAATGAGCATTGGTTCAAGGAAATATAAAGCCCGGCAGATTCGCAGACGCTTTCATTGTAGTGCGGATGCGGGGAGCCGGGCGCGGCCGGGGCAAATTTTTACAGTAATTGTGCGTCGGCCTCGAGTGCCTGGTCGAGGCGCTCGAGCAGGGCGACGATGCGCTGGGCATCGGCCTGCTGCTGGATCATGGCCTGGGCCCAGGCGTCCTCGGCCTGGGCGTTTTCGGCGTCGTCCTGCGGCTGCACCGGCTCGGCCACCGGTGGCGGCGCGCGTTCGGCCGTCACGATGTCAAAGGCCATGTTCAGCGCGGCCAGCACGGCCACGCGTTCGCGCGAGCGCACCTTGCCGGCGTCGCGTATGCGGGCCATGGTGTCGTTGACGCGCGCCACGGCTTCGAGCAGGCGCTCCTCGTGGCCTTCGGGGCAGGTCAGCAGATAGCTTTGGTGCAGGATCTGGACATCAAGCTGCTTCATATGCCGGCCCCTTCGTTGCTGGGCAGTCGCTCGATCAGCGCGTCGACACGCGCCCGGGCGGCGCTCAGGCGCGAGCGCAGCGAGTCGCGCTCCTGGGTCAGGGCAGCGACCTGCTCGGCCAGCAGGGCATTGGTGCGCTGAAGCTCCTCATGGCGCAACAGAAGTCGCTCCACGCGGTCGGAAATAAGGTCGAGGGGTGACTGGGCAGACATAGACTGGCCGATTGTAGAACTTGTAGCCCTGGCTGTACGTAAGAAACAGTAGCCAAGCGGCTTTGCGGCGCGCTAAATTCTCCTTCGTCCTACAAAACAGGGGCGTCCATTGCCCTGGCGGCATGCCGACTGAGGCGCGGATACAATGGCCGCCGTTGGTGCTCGCGTGTCTGGCTCTCGGACGCGCAGTTCAACGGGAAGCAGGGAGGAATCGCCGCAAGGCAGAGGTTCCGTGCCTGCGCTGCCCCCGCAACGGTCAGCGGATGAGTGTTTCGCGATGCTCGGCTCTTCTTTACTTGCCACTGGCGCTGCGCTGGGAAGGCTTGCAAGAGTGTGCTCCGCCCAGCCCGGATACCGGCCAACGAGGTGTGGTCCGCCGTCGTCCGCGACACGGATTGCTTTGACCCATAGCCGACGGGAAGGTCGGCGCCGGGTGACTTCAGCTTGATGTTCATGTTTCTCCCTTCTTCTGGCGCTGCAGCGCCCCTCGCCGCACGCCCCTGCGTGCTGGCCCTGGCCGCTGTCTTCGCCGGCGCCTGCGCCCAGGCCCAGGTCTTGCCGGAAATCCACGCGGCCACGACCGTGGTCACGGCCGCGCGCGCCCCCCAGTCGGCGCAGGAGCTGCTTGCAGACATGTCGGTCATCGACCGCGCGACCATAGAGGCCAGCGGTGCGACCGGTCTGGCGGATGTGCTGGCGCGCCTGCCCGGCATCCAGATGGTGCGCAACGGCGGCCTCGGCAATACCACCAACCTGATGCTGCGCGGCGCCGACACCGCCTATACCGCTGTCTATGTCGACGGCATACGCTTTTCCTCGCAAAGCGGCAGCGGCGGCCCGACCTGGGAAAGCATTCCGCTGGCGCTGATCGATCGCATCGAAGTGCTGCGCGGACCGGCCGCGGCCATCTATGGCTCCGATGCCATGGGCGGCGTGGTGCAGATCTTCACGCGCCGCGCCGAGCAGTCGTTTGCGCCTTCGGTGGCGCTGGGCCTGGGCTCGAACGGCACACGGCGCGTGCAGGCGGGCGTCAGCGGCACGGGCGGCGCGGACAGCGCCTGGGACTATGCGCTGGACATCGCCAGCGAGCGCAGCGACGGCTTCGATGTGCGCCCCAGCCGCAATGCCGACCGCGATGGCTACAAGAGCCTGTCGGGCGCGGCGCGTCTGGGCCTGCGCATCGATGACCGGCACCAGCTGCGCGCCTCGCTGCTGGCCAGCGACATCGATGCGGGCTACGACAACAGCACCAGGCCTGGCGTGGACGATCGCAGCAAGCACCGCATGCATGCCGCCGGGCTGGAATGGAAGGCGCAGTGGAGCGAACGCTGGAGCAGCGTGTTGGCGCTCAACGCCTCGCAGGACCGCTACGAAACCACGCCCACGGCCTACCTCAGCACCACGCAGCTGCGCGGCATGTCCTGGCAGAACCAGTGGCGTCTGGGCGCGCAGACTTTCTCGGCCACGCTGGAGCGCCGCGAGGACGCGCTGCAGAATGCGCCCGTGGACCGCGAGCGCGCGCAGAACGCGCTGGCGCTGGGCTACCAGTGGCATGCGGGCAAGCAGCATCTGCAGGCCCAGGTGCGCCACGACAGCGACAGCGAGTTCGGCGGCAAGCAAACCGGCAGCCTGGCCTATGGCTACGATCTCACGCCGCAATGGCGCGCCACGGCCGCGGCGGCCAGCGCGTTTCGCGCGCCCACGCTCTACCAACGTTTCAGCAATTACGGCACGGCCAGCCTGACGCCGGAAAACGGCCGCAATCTGGAGCTGGGCCTGCGCTACAGCGCCGGCTACAGCATGTTCTCGGCCACGGCCTATCGCAACCGCATCAGCGACCAGGTGTCCTACCAGGCCGGCGCGCGCGGCTGCGCGAGTTCGCTGGGCTGCTATGTGAGCGTTGCCCAGGCCGAATACCAGGGCCTGACGCTGGCCGCCCAGACGCGGGCCGCGGGCCTGCGCTGGCATGGCTCGCTGGATCTCAATTCGGCCAGGGACGGCGCCACCGGTCTGTACCTCACGCGCCGTGCCAGGCAGTTCGGCACGCTGGGCGCGAGCCGCGAGATTGCGGGCTGGCAGTGGGGTGCCGATGTGCAGTGGAGCGCACGCCGCTTCGATGACGCGGCCAACACCAAGGTGCTGGGCGGCTATGCGCTGTGGAATCTCTCGGTCAGCAAGACGCTGGCGCGCGACTGGAAGCTGCTGGCGCGCCTGGACAATGCGTTTGACAAGCACTATGAAACCGCTGCCACCTATGCCACCGAAGGCCGGCGCTTCTTTGTGAGCCTGCAATGGACACCCACGCCCTGACGCCCGCGCGCTGCCCGGCGCTGCTGATCACCGCCCCCGCCTCGGGCCAGGGCAA
>JBBKVU010000376.1:0-3897 GCA_037968595.1 Comamonas sp. | reverse complement strand
CCCAGCAGCGTGGCCTGCACTTCTTCGGGTGCGATACGGACCAGGCGAGCAAGCAGCCGGTGGGTGCGGGAGGTCGTCATGGGTGAGGCAGCCTTCTTGTCAGATGGAAGTAGCGGATCTCATGCGCGACCATAGACTATCCGACAGCGGGCAGATGATCGTGCCTGACGCGCGCTGCCATGGTGGCGCTAAGCTGATGCATGAACCATGCCGGCAAGGGGCGGGCAGGATCTACAAGGGGAGCAGGCTTGAAAAGGAATTCCATGAATCAGCGGTCGGGCCGGCGCAGCTCCTGGACGCGCATTGCGCTGCCGGCCGAGCAGCAAATGCGCCGCCAGCTGCAAAGCCGCCATTGGCTGCGGCTGCATGCCTGGCTCACAGGGCTGTTCACGCTGGCGGTGATGACCGCCTTGAGCGCCGTTTTGCTGCATGCCGGCATGCACAGCATGGCCTTGCGCTACGGCCTGGTGCTGGCCGCGGGCTATGGCGTCTATCTGCTGCTGGTGCGGCTGTGGGCCGAAGCCATGCTGCGCCGCTCCTGGGATGGGCCTGGCGATCTGCCTGTCGACTTGTCCTGGCCCGGCGATGGCTCCCCCGGCGGGCCCAACCCGCTTGAAAGCGGGCAGGGCGGCAGTTTTGCCGGCGGCGGAGCTTCGGGCAGCTGGGACAGCGGCGGCGAAGCGCTGGGCAGCGTTGCCGAGAACCTGGCCGAAGGCGCAGGCGGCGTGGACCTGTCGGCGGGCCTGGACGCGGCCGATGCCGAAGGCGTGATCCTGCTGCCCGTGCTGCTGGTGTTTGGCCTGTTGCTGTTGGCCTTGACCGGCGCGGGCTCGCTGCTGTGGCTGATGTTTGGCTCGGAGCTGTTTCTGGCGGTCGCCGTCGAAGTGTCCTTTGCGCTGCTCATGGCGCGCACGCTCTATGTGATGGAGCGCGAAGGCTGGCTGCTGGTGGCCCTGCGGCTGAGCTGGAAGCCGGTGCTGGGTGCGCTGCTGGTCACGGTCGCGCTGGGCTGGGCCGGTGATTTCTTCTTTCCCCAGGCCGATTCGCTGGCGCAGGTGGTGCGGGCGCTGCGCGCCCATTGAGACGTATCTGAAAGCACTATGTGTGAGTAAGTGTCAAACCTGTCGGCTTGGGATGATGGCCTACCGTTATAGCTGGACAGGCCGGTCAAAATAGGACAGGCCCATGCCGCCGACCGGTGTCCATCGACCCGGGGTGCAGTGGCATGTCGCAACAGGAGAATTCCATGCAAAACATTCAACGTTGGAGCCGTGTGGCAGGTGCAGGCATCGTTCTTGCCGCGCTGACCGCATGTGCCGGTTACCCCCAGGGCGGCTATAACCAGTCGGGCTATCCCAACCAGCCCGTGTCCAGCTATCCCACGCAATCGTATCCGTCCACGGGCTATCCGAACAACCAGCCGGTGTACAACCAGGGCTACCAGGTCTATGGCCGGGTGATCAACATCGAGACCGTGCGCGTGCAGGACTCGAGCGGCGTGGGTGCGGGCGGCGCGATTGTCGGCGGCGTGATTGGCGGTCTGGTGGGCCACCAGATCGGCGGCGGCTCGGGCAAGGCGCTGGCCACCGCTGCAGGTGTTGTTGGCGGCGCGCTCGCCGGCAATGCCGTGCAGAATCATGCCGGCGGCGGCAGCGTGCGCGACATCTACCGCGTGACGGTGGAAGCCCGCGACCGCAGCCTGCGCGCGTTTGACTACCCGAACCCGCCGCCGTTCAACATCGGCGACAACGTGCGGATTGAAAACGACCAGATCTATCGCTGAGTCGATTCAATCAAAAAGGGACTCCTAGGAGTCCCTTTTGCGTTCAATGCAGCGTATCGTTGCCCGGAGCCTGGGGCGGCTGGATGCGGAAGAAGCCCGTGCCCGCGCTGCCGCGGCCGATTTCCTCTTCGGTCGCTTCGCGCACGCCTTCGACCTTGAGGTGCAGGCGCAGCGCGATGCCGGCCAGCGGGTGGTTGCCGTCAAGCACCACATGCTCGGGATAGATATCGGTGACGGTGTAGAGCGCTTCCTTGGGCGCGTCGGCGTTGGTGCCCGCGGGCAGGGCATGGCCTTCGAAGGTCATGCCTTCCTCGATCTCGGCGGGAAACAGCGTGCGCGGTTCGAGAAAGATCAGCTTCTCGTTGTAGTCGCCAAATGCGTCCTCGGGCTCGAGGTGCAGATCGAGCTTGCCGCCGACGGTGTGGCCCTGCAACGCGCGTTCGATGGCCGGCAGCAGGTCATCGCCGCCGACGAGGAAATCCACCGGCTCTTCGAGCACGTCGAGTTCTTCGCCCAGGGTGTCCTTGAGGATCCAGGTCAGAGCGACCACGCATTGTTCTTTGATGTCCATGGGTTTACAGCCTTGTGAGTGGGAAAAGGCCGGCTGTGGCCGGCCTGTATGGCGTTGATTTTCCCATGCCTGTCAAGGCCAGCGGGCTTATGCGGCTGAAGCGCAGCAGTGGGGCCGATGTTTGACCTCAAATAATAGGCCACGCCCTTTGAAACTGGCGCACTCCGGGCCAGGGACACCGAGCAAGGGCCGCCCCGCAGCGATGGTGTCGTCCCCCTCCACCGAAGGATGAGAGGGGGAAGCCGCGAAGCGGCTCAGGGGGTGCTTTAAAACGGGTAATGGCGCGGCGTAGTCTGCATGGTGATCCAGCGCGTATCGGTGAACGCGTCGATGCCGGCCTGGCCGCCGAAATGGCCGTAGCCCGAGCTTTTGACGCCGCCAAACGGCATCTGCGCTTCGTCATGCACGGTGGGGCCGTTGATGTGGCAGATGCCCGACTCGATGCGCGACGCCACCTGCCAGGCGCGCGCGGTATCGCGGCCATATACGGCAGCCGACAGGCCGAACTCGTTGTCGTTGGCAATCGCAATCGCTTCCTCGACATTCTTCACGCGCACGATGGCTTTCACGGGAGCGAAAGTCTCCTCGTAGAAGATGTCCATGGCCGAAGTCACATGGTCGAGCAGCGTTGCCGGCATCAAGGTGTTGTCGGCCTTGCCGCCGCACAGCAGCTTCGCGCCCTTGGCAAGCGCGTCGTCGATCAGCGCGTTGACGCGCTCTACCGTGCTCTGGTCGACCACCGAGCCCAGCACCACCGGGCCCTGGCGCGGATCGCCCAGCGGCAGCGACGTGGCGCGCGCCACCAGCTTGGCGATGAACTCGTCGGCGACCTTTTCGTCAACGATGATGCGCTCGGTCGACATGCAGATCTGGCCCGAGTTGGCAAACGCGCCAAACGTCGCACCGGCCACGGCGGCGTCGATGTCGGCATCGTCCAGCACCAGGAACGGTGCCTTGCCGCCGAGTTCCAGGATCGCCGGCTTGAGGTATTTGGCCGCGGTCTGGCCGATGATGCGGCCGACGCGCGTCGAGCCCGTGAAGTTCACGCGGCGCACGGCCGGGTGGGCAATCATGGCTTCAACCACGGCGCCGGCATCGGCCGGCGCATTGGTCACGAAGTTCACCACGCCCGGCGGCAGGCCGCCTTCCTGCAGCGCCTCGATGATCAGGCCATGGGTTGCGGGGCACAGCTCCGAGCCCTTGAGCACCACGGTGTTGCCGCAGGCCAGCGGCGTGGCGATGGCGCGCACCGCGAGGATGATGGGCGCGTTCCAGGGCGCGATGCCCACGACCACGCCCGCGGGCTGGCGCACGGCCATGGCCAGGCTGCCGGGAACGTTAGAGGGAATGACCTGGCCGCTGATCTGCGTGGTCAGCGAAGCGGCTTCAAGAAACATGTCGGCCGCGAGGTGCACGTTGAAGCCGGCCCAGATGCCCGACGAGCCGGTCTCGGCGGCCATTGCCGCGGCAAAGGCTTCGCCCTTGGCTTCAAGTGCCGCGGCCGCTTTCATCAGCAGTCCGCGGCGTTCGCCCGGGCCCATTG
>JBBKVU010000375.1:0-8606 GCA_037968595.1 Comamonas sp. | reverse complement strand
GCTCGCGCAGCAGCCGCGTGGGCGCGAGCTGGCGCGGCTTGCCGCCGGCCAGGAAATACACCGCCCAGGCCGCGTCGCGCGCCGGCGCGGCGCGCAGATAGCGCTGCAGCGCAGCCTGCTTGGCCAGGCTGGAGGTGGACGCGTCGAGTTCGCGGTAGAGATCGGCAAAGGCTTTCATGCGGAGTCGGAGGTGCCGCCTTCGGGCGCCGGTTCTTCTTGCGCGGCAAGCGGTGCGGCGTCATCGGCTTCGTCATGGTCGCCGTATTCGGTGGAAAAGCCCTGGGCCTGCAGGCCCTGCTCGCCCAGCCAGCGCACCATCACCGCCACGCTGCCATGGGTCACGAAGATGCGTTCGGCCCCGGTGGCGAGAATCGCCGACTGCAGGCCGGGCCAGTCGGCGTGATCGGACACCACAAAGCCGCGGTCCACGCCGCGCCTGCGGCGCGTGCCGCGCAGCAGCATCCAGCCGCTGGCAAACGCATCCGAGGGGTTGGGGCCGAAACGCCGCAGCCAGCTGCTGCGCCCGGCCGAAGGCGGGGCAATCACCAGCGAGCGCGACAGCGCCGGCTTGTCGAGCGCGGCATCGGTCGCATAGTGTGTTGGCGGCAGCGCCACGCCGGCCGCGCGGTAGATCGCGTTGATGGGCTCGACCGCGCCATGCGCGACGATGGGCCCTATCGACGCATCGACGCCATGCAGCAGGCGCTGCGCCTTGCCCAGCGCATAGGCATAGAGCACCGAGGCCCGGCCGGCTTCGGCGTTGCCGCGCCACCAGGCGTTGATCTCGGCAAACAGCGATTCCTGCGTGGGCCAGCGGTAGATGGGCAGGCCAAAGGTCGATTCGGTGATGAAGGTATCGCAGCGCACCGGCTCGAACGGCGCGCAGGTGCCGTCGTTCTCCAGCTTGTAGTCTCCCGAGGCGACCCACACGCGCCCGCCATGTTCAAGCCGCACCTGGGCCGAGCCCAGCACATGGCCGGCCGGGTGCAGCGACAGCGTCACGCCGTGGTGCTCTATGACTTCTCCGTAGGCCAGCGTCTGCAGCGTGATGTCCTCGCCCAGGCGCCGGCGCAGGATGGGAGCGCTGTCGTGGTGGGCCAGGTAATGCGCGCTGCCCCAGCGCGCGTGATCGCTGTGCGCATGGGTGATCACGGCGCGCTCCACCGGTCGCCAGGGGTCTATGTAGAAGTCGCCTGGCGGGCAATACAGTCCTTCGGGACGGGCGACGATCAGATCGGCTGCAGCACGCATGCCTACGATGCTATGCGGGCGCCTGGGAGGATGCTGTAGGACGGAGCAGCATCCCAAGGCGGCGGGCAGCGCGCCCGCGCGCTTCAGCGCGCGCTGCCTGCCGTCGATGGTTTCGGCTGCACCAGCCAGTCCAGCGCGTCCTGCCACAGGCCTTGCGACGAAGACCTGAAATAGCCCATGTGGCCTATGCCGCGCGCTGCCTCGGGCTGGATATCGCAAACGGACAGCGCGGCGTTGCGGTAGCCGCTCATGAACGCGTCGCGCGACGGCGCCGGCGCCCAGAGGTCATCGACGGCATTCGCCGCCATGATGGGCACGGTAACCGCCGCATACCGCTGGGCGATTTCCGGCATCTGCGGATCATCGAAGAAATAGCGCGGAAAACGGCACCAGTGGCGCCACTGCACGAAGGCGTCGCGCGGCAGGTCTTCGCCCAGGCCCAGCATCTTCCACGGACAATAGCCTTTCCAGCGCGTGAGCAGCGGCAGCACCAGATTCCACATCAGCAGCACCTTGAACTGCTCGCTGCGGCGCATCCAGCCATGCCAGCCCGCACCCACGCCGAAGCCGTAGAAGGCAGCGACCTTGTCATGGTTGGGCAGCAGGCCCAGCGCATGGCCGCCATAGGAGTGGCCGATGACATACAGCGGCAATGCGTCGCTGCCGGCCATCGCCTCCACGGCCGCCGCCAGGTCCAGCTGCCCCCAGTCCAGCAACGACATCCTGAAGTCCCTGAGCGAAGGCGGGCGCGACTGGCCTATTCCGCGGTAGTCAAAGGTCAGCGTCTCGAAGCCCTGCGCCGCCGCAAACTCGGCAAAGCGGCGGTAAAAGCCCTGGGGCACGGCCGTCGCGCCGGCCACGATCAGGCGCGCCACCGGGGGGCGCCCGGCGGGGTATAGCGTGGCGCCCAGCACAAAGCCATCGGACGCCGTGAGCGACATTGCCCTGATTCCTGGCGCGGTGTGGCTCTCATTGGTCATGAACGAAATCCTGGGTAAGGGCATGCCGGACAGCGGCTTGTGCCTGCGCACATGGTGCGCCAGCGCGCCGCGCGGCGCTGTCATCTATGCGCCTGCCGCCCCAGGCCGGCGGCTGCGCCGGGCCTGCAGCAAGAGCACGGCGCAGGCCAATGCCGCCGCCAGCGCCCCGACCAAGGGCACATGCGCCAGCTTGCCCCAGGCGATCGTGAGACTGCCAAGCACCCCGCCCACCGCCGTGCCCAGATTGAACGACGCGATGTTCAGGCCCGCGGCAACCGCCGTGAACTGCGGCACATGGCGCTGGGCCTGCTGCAGCAGGCGCATGGTCAGCAAGGTCACGATGGCAAAGAAGAAGATGCCCAGGCTACCGACCAGCACCAGCATCGCGGGCGCCCAGCCGCGCAAAGCGTAGAGCGCGAGCAGATTCAGCGCCAGCCCAGCCAGGGCAAGCAGCGTGCTGCGACCGGCGTCCGACCGGTCCGCCAGGCGCCCGCCCAGCAGATTGCCCACCACCGAGCACAGGCCGAACAGCAGCATCGCCAGGCTCAGCCACGACAGGTCGACCGCAGTGACCTGCAACAGATAGGGCGAGACAAAGGTGAAGAAGGCAAAGGTCGCCACGCTGACCAGGGCGCCGATGGCGGCGGTGATCAGCAGTTGCGGGTGCGTGATGGCGCGGATGCCTTTCCAGGCGCTGGCCGGCGCCCCGCCCTTGGCCTGGCCGTCCGTGAAATACTGCAGGCCCAGCATGCCCACCAGGCTGAGCACGCCTATGGCCAGGAAGATCGCGCGCCAGGACCAGAGGCTGCCCAGAAACGTTCCCAGCGGCACGCCCACGGCCAGCGCCAGCGTCAGCCCGATCCAGACCACCGACAGCGCGCGCCCGGAGCGCGCCGGCGGCACGAGCTGGGTGGCCGCATCCGAGGCCACGGCCATGAACACGCCATGGCCCAGGCCGACGACAAAGCGCACCGCGAGCAGCAGGGGAAGATTGGGCGCAGCCGCCATCAACCCGCTGCCCACGGCCAGCACCGCCATGGACAGCAGCAGAATGTTCCTGTCCTTCCAGTGCGCGACCAGGGCCGTGATGAACGGCGCGCCTATCGATGCGCCGAGCGCATAGGCGGCAATGGCGGTTCCCACGGCGGCGATCTTGGCGTGCAGATCGACGGCGATGGCCGAGACCAGGCCGGCAACCACAAACTCGGACAGGCCGAAGGCAAAGGTACACAGGGAAAAAACATAGATCGCGACCGGCATGGCTATACGCAGTGAAGTGCAGCAACCCCGGCATCTCCGGCTGGAGCGCAGGTGCTGCCGCAGCGTAGCCGCCGTGCCGGCGCAAGTAAAATACCGTTTTTGTCGCCAAACAAGACGCCTGGCGTCTCAATCGCCGCCAGGCGCAAAGGCACGGCGGACTTCCTCCATCAGCCGGTCGCGGATCACCGAATCCTGGCCCGGGTTCCAGGCCATCAGCAGGTCCAGCTTGCGCAGCGCTTCGGGCGCGTCGACGGCAATCGGCCGGAACACCACGTCGGCCAGCCCGCCGGTCGCCAGCGATGCCGGCAGCAGCGCAATGCCAAAGCCGCTGGCAACCAGCGCGATCAGCGTCTGCATCTGCCGCGCCTGCTGCACCACGCGCGGCACAAAGCCCGCGGCCTGGCACAGCGCTATCAGCTGATCGTGGAAGCCCGGGCCCAGCGAACGCGGCGAGGCGACAAAGGCCTCGTCCTTGAGCAGGGCCAGTTCGATCTGCGCGCTGCCCGCCAGCCGGTGGCCCGCAGGCAGCGCCACGCAGATGGGCTCGCGCAACAGCGTCTCGAACTGCAGGCGGGGCGTGGTCGTGCCGGGCGTGCGCAGAAAGCCCAGGTCGGCGGCGCCGCTTTCCAGCGCCTGCAGCTGCTCTAGCGTTGTCGCTTCCTGCAGCGTGAACGCCACGCCCGGGCAGGCGAGCCGAAAACCGCGCAGCGCGCGCAGCAGCGGCGCATAGGGCGCGATGTTGATGAAGGTCAGCGTCAGCAGGCCTTCGAGGCCTTGCGCGACGCGCCGCGTCTGCGCCACGCCTTCATCGAGCGATTGCAGCACTTGCCTGGCGCTGTCCAGAAAGGCGCTGCCGGCCGGCGTCAGCGCCACGCGGCGGTTGCTGCGCTCGAACAGCGCCAGACCCATTTCGCGCTCGAGCCGGCGTATCGCCTGGCTCAGGGGGGGCTGGGCCATGTGCAGGCGCTGCGCGGCGCGACTGAAGTGCAGCTCCTCGGCCACGGCAATGAATTGCTGCAGCAGGCGGGTTTCTATCATTGAGACATCCAAAGTCTGGTTGCCCAGACTTTGGCATATTTCTCATGGCCCGGCGAAAAGCCCGAGGGCGCGCCGCGTCACTCGGCCTTGATATTGCCGTCGCGCATCACCTTGCCCATGCGCTGGGTCTGCAGGTCGATGAACTTCCTGACTTCGGCATTGCTGCCGGTGAACGGCTCGCCGCCGACGCTGGTGATGCGCTCCTTCACCTCGGGCGCATCGAGCGCGACTTTCCGCGCTTCGGCCAGCTTGGCGGCGACCGCGGGCGGCACGCCGGCGGGCATGAACATGCCGTTCCATTCATAGGCTTCGGCATTGGGCACGCCGGCTTCGGCCAGCGTGGGTACGTCGGGCAGCAGGGCCGAGCGGCGCGCGGCCATCACGGCCAGCGGACGCAGCTTGTTGGCCTTGATGTTGGACAGCGAGGAGCCGATGTTGGCGACATAGACCGGCACATGGCCGCCCATGACGTCGGCCATCGCCGGGCTGCCGCCCTTGTAGGGAATATGCACCATCTTGGCCTTTGCCTGCTGCAGGAACTGCTCGGTCGCCAGGTGCTGGGTCGAGCCCGTGCCGGGCGAGGCATACGACACCGCGTCGGGCGCCGAGCGCGCGGTCTGCACCAGCTCGGCCGTGGTCTTGGCGCTGTAGTTGGGCGACACCGTCAGCACCAGCGGGAACACGCCCAGGATGCCCAGGGGCGTGAAGGCCTTGGCCGGGTCGTAGGGCAGCTTGGGGAACAGCGTCGGGTTGATGGCATAGCCGCCGCCGTCGACCAGGATGGTGTAGCCGTCGGGCTTGGCCTGGGCCACGTAGCCCGCGCCGATCTGGCCCGCGGCGCCGCCGCGGTTCTCTATCACCACCGACTGGCCCAGCACCGTCGCCATCTTGGGCGCGACCAGGCGCGCGAGCATGTCGGCCGCGCCGCCTGCAGGGTAGGCAACGACGATGGTCACCGGCTTGGTCGGCCAGTTCTGCGCTGCGGCCATCAGGGGCGCGGCGCACAGGGCCGCGACGGCGAGTGCAGAGAACTTGATTTGAAAGGACATGGCTTTGTCTCCAATTTTTCTAATGAAACTGATCAGGGCTGAGCCGCCGTGGCCGGCAAGGCGCTTGCGACTTCGAGCTCCAGCCCGGTTTCGCGCAGGCGCTGCACGGCGGCCTCGGACAGCGTGTCGTCGGTGACCACCAGGTCGAACTCGTCGAGGCCGGCGACGCGGTAGGTGCCGTAGGTGCCGTATTTCGCGCTGGTCGCCAGCAGCACGCGCTGCGAGGCAATGGCCATCGCCGCGCGCTTGACTTCGACCTTGGGCGCCGAGGGCGTGGTCACGCCGCGCTCCAGATCCCAGGCGCTGGCCGAGAGAAACGCGATGTCGGCCACGAGCTGGCGCAGGGTGGCCGCGGCCAGCGGGCCAATGCTCGAGCCGTTGCGGTGGTCGAGCACGCCGCCGGTGTGCAGCACCGTGACATGCGGCGCATCGCCCAGCGACAGCGCGACATGGAAATCATTGGTGATCACCGTCATGTCGGCGAGCGCGATGATCTGCGGAATCAGGCAGGCGGTGGTCGTGCCGGCGTCAAGATAGACCGTCATTCCCGGCTTGAGCAGGCGCGCGACCTGGGCCGCGATGCCGCGCTTTTCCGCCTGCTCGGTGACCGATTTGGCCTGGTGGCTGGGCTCGACGATCTGGTGGCTGGCAATGCGCACGCCGCCCGCGATCGCATAGACCCGGCCTTTTTCCTCGAGCGCGGCGACATCGCGGCGCACCGTCATGTGCGAGCAGCCCAGCAGCTCCGTGAGCTGGTGCACGCTCAGCACCTGGTGCTTGCGCAGCTGGCGCACGATCATCTCGCGCCGCTGCTCGGGAATCAGGCCCGCGGCCCGGCCGCCGGCGTTGTCGATGAGCTCATTCATTGCCTGCTCCCTTGCCTGACTCAGTGTTGCAGACCCGCCAGCCAGGCGGCGCGCAGCGCGGCGTCGTCGCCCGCGATGTCGTCCAGGCCAATCAGTTCGCCGGCGCGAATTTCGCGCGCCGTGGTGGCGTGCGCGGCCAGGTACAGCGGCGCCACATCGGCCGGCGCCTGGGCGCGTGCCAGCAGCACGGGCGCGACCCCGGTCACGTCGTGGTGGTGTCCGCCCATGCGCAGCACCGTGCCCGCGGGAATGGTTTCAATGGCGCGGCCCGCCAGGATGGCATGCTGGGCCGGGCGGTCGCTGCCCGAGGCGCGACCATGCAGCACGGCGTTGAGCAGCGTGATGGGCGTTTCCACGCCCATGAAGTGATAGGGCAGGTACATGCAGGCGTAGCGGCCGTTGCGGCTGACCACATGGCCCTTTTGCGCCAGCAGCTGCCAGGTCGGGCCGTCGCCGGTGCGCACGATGACAAACACGCCGCCACCAAAGCTGGCTTCGTCGGGCAGGCGCAGCACGTTGAACACGTCGATCACGCCCGCGCGCCCGAGGATGCCGCCGTCTTCGCGCAGCGCGTAGATGTCGGCGAGTTCCGCGGTGCGCGCCACGGGGTAATGCATGGCTTCGACATCGGCCACCAGGCCGGTGTTCGATGCGACCACGGCCATCTCGCAGTAGTCGGCGGTGGCGCTGGTCTTCCAGCCCTTGAGCGCGGCGCGGCGCGCGGCCAGCGTCGCGGGAATGTCGTCGCCCAGCGTCAGCAGCTCGGCCATTTCGGGAATCTCGCGGGTCTCGTCGAGCTGGCGCATCTGGCCGCTGCGCGGGTCGAACACCAGGTCGTACTCGCCCGACTTGCCGGCGGCAACGATTTCCAGACCCAGCGTGCGCGCCCAGCTGACCCAGCCGATCAGGTTCGCCGGCTGGTCGCCGTCGGCCGTGGTGTAGACCACGCCCTTGGCCGCGGCCAGGCGCGACATGGTGACGCCGGCAACGGTGTCGACTTCCTTGCTGACCATCGCCACATGGCGACCGGCTTCAATGGCTTCGCAGGCCACGTGGTAGCCGACCTTGGGATTGCCCGTGGCCTCGACCAGGATGTCGTGCGCCACGGCGCGCAGCAGGCCGGCGTCGGCCACCAGGGCAATGGCGTCGGCGGGCAGCGCGGCGATATCGGCGGCGCTCTGGCATTCGCGCAGCTGGCTTGCGGGGTATCCCAATTCTTCACACAGCGCGCGCAGGCCCGGCACATCGAGGTCGCACAGCGCGGCCGGGATCAGCCGCGGCATCAGACGCGTCTGCGCCAGCAGCGTGCGTGCAAAGCCGCCCTTGGCGCCAGTGAGGGTGTAGCGCACTTTGCGCTCGGGTTGGTCGGCGAACAGCAGTTCAAAATTCATAGGTAGTCCATTGCAGTGAGGGCGGCGCTTGGCTCTATTATTCACAAAACATCACACAAAATCACAGGGATTCCCCTTGGTTGTTCAAATTTGTGAAGTCGCGTACCATTTATTCACACTTCCACCAGACCTATGAACAAGCTTCCTCCCTTGCTGGGTTGCATCGCCGACGACTTCACCGGCGCCACCGACCTGGCCAACATCCTTGTGCGCGGCGGTATGCGCACGGTGCAAACCATAGGCGTGCCTTCGGCCGGGCTGGCCGCTTCGCTGGATGCGGATGCCATCGTAATTGCGCTCAAGTCGCGCACCGCTCCCGTGGAGCAGGCTGTCGCGCAAAGCCTGGACGCGCTGCGCTGGCTGCAGGCCCAGGGCTGCACCCAGTTCTTCTTCAAGTACTGCTCGACCTTCGACTCCACGGCCGAAGGCAATATCGGCCCGGTGGCCGAAGCGCTGCAGCAGGCGCTGGGCACGGACTTCGCCATTGCCTGCCCGGCCTTTCCCGGCGCCGGCCGCACCGTCTACCAGGGCCATCTGTTTGTCAACCAGCGCCTGCTCAATGAGTCGGGCATGCAAAACCACCCGCTCACGCCCATGCGCGACCCCGACCTGGTGCGCGTGCTGCAGTCGCAATGCCAGGCCAAGGTCGGCCTGATCGCCCAACCGGCCGTGGCCCAGGGTGCGCACGGCGTGCGCGAACGCATCGCCGCGCAGCGCGCCCAGGGCGTGCGCCTGGCGATTGCCGAGGCCATCAGCGACGCCGAACTGGTG
>JBBKVU010000374.1:0-10448 GCA_037968595.1 Comamonas sp. | reverse complement strand
ATCCGATGGCACCGAGGATGCAGGCGAGTGCAATCACGGCGCCAATGATCTGCAGCAGCGTGCGAATCATGCCGTCAGCAGCGCGACCGGCTTCTGGCCGCCGACGCCTGGATGGAGTTGCGCCGAATGCCCTGCTTTGAAACCAGCGAGCAGATGGCCGGAGTCAAGTTTGCGGCCATGCGTCGAGTCGCGCGGCTTCTCTGTGCCCATGTCGCCGTACTTCTGCTCCTTGTAGGCCAGCACCAGGGCAGTGTCTGCGACAGGCCGCGACATAGGCGCGACCTTTTCTGCGACGGCGAGTGCCCATCCTTTGGCAAACAGATCCCCACGCGCGGTCTTCGTGGCCTGTTTGCAATTGCGGGGCTGCTTGGCGATGTGTTCCAGGCGCTGGCGCGCGCATTGGCGCACCAGCACTTCGCAAGCGTAGCCGGCGACGGCCGGCGCGGCATCGATGCCAACGAAGACCCAAAGGCGCTTGCGCACATAGGAGCCGGCACCATTGAGGTCATGCTCCACTCGGGTGAAGAAATCGCAGCCAAACGCTTCGGCAATGACCCGCACCAGCCGCACTTCCCAGGCATTGGCGGCCATGCCTGCGGCGCGGGCTTGTGCCTCATGCACGTCCAACAGCGAGATGTCTTGCTCGCGGACGTTGAACTCCTGCATCAGCTTCTGCGCCTGCCGCATGGCAGCGGCGGCTTCATGTTCTCCGGCGCTGCGGCCCAAGGCCAGGCACTTTTTGATTTTCTTGAGTGCTTCTTCGCGTGTCATACGGCCGCCAAGTCCAGTGTTATCGCGTCGTAGGCGCCGGCGCTGTTGCGCTGGTACACGCGCACGTAAGTGGCTGTACCAGTGGACTGGATACTTTCCTTGATCGCCGCCATGGCTTTTTTCCACTGCGGGTCGTCAATTTCCAAGCGCAGCAACTCCAGCACCGCAGATGTTTTCATCTGGCCCTTGGTGTCGGTACGAAAGGCGCGGTCGACCAGCACACGGATGTTGTCGTTGGCACCCTCGCTCCAGCGCTGGATACAGGTGTTGATCAGCGCCTTGGCTGCCTCGATTTCCTCGGTGAAGGTGATGCGGTCGGCCACCGAGCGGATGACCTTGAAACGGCCGTCATAGGTCGCGATCTGGACGTTGCCCTTGTCGCCGCCCAGCTTCACGTCGAAACGCTCGCCTGTGATCTTCACCAGGTCGGCGATATCGGCCAACGCGTCGCGCTTGAATTCGGCCAGGAGCTTGTGGGCGGCGATGGCGCGCTCGGCCAGGCGGCGCGCGACCTCATCACGCATCAGGTCGTGCTCGCGCACCATGGTCTTGTGCACCAGGTGGCCGGATGCGTTTGTCATGTACCCGTCGGGCACCGCAGGAATAGTTTCAAGAATATTTTGTTGTGTCATCTGTCGTACTCGTTGAATTAAGGGGTCAGCAGCGCACGCACTGGCTTGGAATAGCCAGGAAGTCATGGGCGCCGGGGCGAGCAGCGCTGGCGCGCGGCGGGCAGTACTCGCCTTGCATCACGTGAACGATGCGCGGGGTGGCGACTTCGCACACGATTGGCTCTATCGCGGCTTCGTTGGCCGAGGGCGGCACCGCAGCCGCCGCGTTCACCGAGCTGCGCGGTTTGCGCGGGGCGTTGTCGGTTTCAGGGAACAGAGGGCGGGCTGCAGGGCGGATGCTCCACATCCGCACGCCGTCTGCGTTCGGAGCGACCTGAATCCAGCGGCAGTCGCGCAGGTTGGCCAGGCGCTTCTTCAGTTGCGAGGGCGTGTCAGCCGGCACCGCCTTGGCCAGGTCGTCCTCGGCTTGTGCGCCCAGCTTGCGCAACTGGGCGATCACGGCGGCGCTTTCCGCGCTCATGTTGGATTTACGGCCCATCGTCATGCTCCTTTTTTCTCGTTTAGCAGTTGCTGAATGCGCTGGCGGGTCGCCTCTGGCATGGGTGCTGCCTGGCTGTCGCGCTTGTCCAGTGCGGCCAGCGTGGGGTCCTTGTCAGGACGTGCCGCGCCGAAAGCATCGGCCACGGACAACGCCTGGCTGCGCACCTGTACGTGGTCACGCTGCGGCATCACACGGCGCTGTTGTTCCGCCTGCGTTTCGGCCTGCGCTTCGGACGCATCTGCCTGGCGCATGAGCACCTCGTACAGGTATGCATTGCCCGGCAGCGGTGTTTTCAAGGTGCCTTTGTCGACCGCAGCGAACACAGCAGCGAAGGCTGCTGCCCACTGCGGCTGTCCGACCTGCCAGGTGCGGCCTTTGCGCTCGATGTAACCACGGCTGATGTCGGGCACCAGCTCGGCCAGCACCGCGCGCACCTTAGGCATGCCCAGCTTGTGCTTGGCCGGCTTGAACAGGCGGAGGTAGCGCAGTACCGTGCCGCCCACGGAATAGTGGGAGCACAGCAGATCACGCACCAGCTGTCGCACGGCGTCGTCGTCCACCATTCGCATCAGCACCGAGTCCATGCTCTCCTCGGCGCCGCAGCTGCCGCAGGTAACAGTCAGAACGTTGCTCATCGCTCCAAGCCTCCGCACATCGCGGCGCCTTGTGCCATACCCTGCTGGTGAACTGCATCCAGATCGTCGACGCCGATGCTCGGCGGCACTGCAACGCGGAAGAGCACCCAGACCAACGCGCACAGGCAGACCACCAGCGAGATACCCAGCCAGCAGGCAATCGCCACCAGCGGATGATTGCGTTTGTGCGCCATCAATGCACTCCCTGCACGCGCGGCACGAAAGATACGCCGTCTTCGAACATCTGCATGCTCATGTCGATGGCTGCCCACTCGGTCGGGAACAAGCCGCTCATGACCGCCCGGCCACCGTCTGCTAGGGTGATTTTTACAACGATGTGGCGCATTTCACTCTCCCCGCAGCGCAGCCGTGATCAAGGCCGCATTCACCTTTGGCGCGCTGATTTTTACGGCCTCGTTCATCGCGCGGGTCACCAGGTTGTTGATGGCCAGCGGATAGCACAGCGACTGCTCTCGCGCCACGCGCTGACCGCGCTGGCTTTCGTTCACGGTGCGGCGCAGCGCCGCGCGAATGCCGTCTTGCACATCCTCCGCAAACACGCTCTCGTACTCCATCCCCACCCGTGCCAGCTTGTGGCGCAGATAGCCTTCCACGTGGTTGTCCAGGGCGGGCAAACGCACCAGCTCGCAGCGCTGCACGACCTCACGCACCTCTGGGTTGTGCTCTGACAGTTTGGTGCCCAACTCCGTCTGCCCGATCAAGATGATTGACAGCAGCTTCTTGAAGCCGTCCTGCAGCTCGTAGAAGCGCTTCAGGTGCTTCAGGGTGGGAACCGCCAGGGCATGCGCTTCTTCAATGATCAGCACGTGCTTGCGGCCGACCTGTGCGCTGCCTTTGAGGATGCTGTGCATCTGCGCTGCACGGTCCTGCAGCTGCTGGCGCAAGGGCGTGCCAGGCGAAACAGCCCGAATCACCGCGCCGGTGATGTCCGCGGCCTTGAGGGCTTGCCCCTTGCGCTGTGAATCTTCCATGCCAATGACATACGGCTCAATCACCGTGATCGGTTCGCCCTGGTTGATCCAGTCAATCAGGTCCTGGCGCAGCGTGCTCTTGCCGCAACCCGATTCAGCGACCACGGCCAGCATGCCGCCGTGCTTGGCCGTCTGGCGCATTGCCGAGCGCACATAGCGGATGTCGTCGGTGATGAAGACGTCCGCTTCTTCGTTCATCTCGTTGATGAACGGGTCGCGCGGCACGCGGAAGTGCTGACGGGCCTGTTGGGTAAGGGAATGGTGGCGGAGTAACATAAAGGGGTCCTCTTCTTGTGTGGAAACGGGTTGGGGTCCGGGGGTATTGGCATTCGCCAACATCTGCAGCTGGGCGTTGGCGCGCCCGGCTGCAGGTGCTTCGTCAAAGGTCACAGCGATGCGCTCTTCCGAGAGCCCGCCCGACCTCAACAGGGTCTCGATGACAATGCGCAGGCGCTCTGTCGTCTCGATGGTTCGTGGCCACCGGCCGTGATTGACCAGTTGGGAAATCGCTGCGGGGCTCACAAAGGCCTTGCGGCCCAGTGCGGAGTGGGTGCAGCCCACATCCACCAGGTCTATGCGCAAATTCAGCATCGGTAGGTCTTTCTCAAACCGCGCGCAAGCCGCCAGCTGCCCGCATGGGCTGCTCGACCGGTGCCAGGTACTGGGCGATCAGCGCACTGATCTGGTCTTCCGGCACACCATCGGCATAGCAGCGCGAGAAGAAGGCGTTTTCGTCTGGCGTGAAGTGGCGGCCGATGGCACCCACGATGCGAAGCATGGCCGTCACCGTGTCCACCAACTCCGGGCGTGACGACGCCGTGTGGGCGGGAGTATCGATAGCGCTTCCGCTGCGTGGCAGATAGGCCGGCAGCTGTACACCGTGCAGGTAGCGGTGCGAGTTGAGCTTTCCCTCAAACGGCGTGACTCGCTTGCTGCGTGCCGCTTTCACCTCGTCTTCGCTCATTCCGGGGAAGGCCATCGAGTCCATGGTCAGTGCCGCGCGCTCGGCGCCGGTGGCCGCTGTGCTCTTGAACTCCGCGCCGATTTCAGCGGCACCGGTTTGCTGCCCGAACTGGTCGAAGTCCATCGTCGGCTCGACGCGATACAGCAGTGGTTCGCCGTTGTAGCGCGGCACCTGCAGCTGGATCGCGTTATCGCCATACACCAGCGCCCGCACCACCACCTTGTCACCCACATTGATGCCATCCAAGCCCTTGAGGCTGTAATGCATGGACCGACCGGCCACTGGGTGGCGAAAGCTGACGGACAGATCTGGACGCACCTGGCGCTCTTCTTCTTTACTGCGCATGAAGGCCTGGCAGACCTCCACGGGCGGCAGCACGCGCAACTGCTCAGCCCTAATCAGCTGCCACAGGTCGTAGCGCGCCACCGGAGCCGTCAGCCCCATACGACGCAGGCGGGTGTCCTGTCCGGGGATCAGGTTGGCGTTGTAGGCGTTGGCCCAGGCGAATGCCGCGGCATTGAGCTGCTCCACATCGTCGACCGGCTGAAAGCGCAACCGGCTTTCAAACTGCGTCTCCACTATGTTGTTGGCGTTCTCGACGCCGCCCTTGGCTCGGGAGTTTCCTGCCTCGTGTGTCAGATGCCTCACGCCCAGTGCATCCAGCAGCGAGCGGATGGCCGCCGATTGGTTGGCGCTGCCCTTGTCCCACAGCATGAACTGCGGGACGCCATGCATTGGCCGGCCTTCCTGCAAGCCCCAAGCGAACATCAGGAATCGAAACAGGTTCGCCTGGTCCTCGCCCGCAGCTTCCGTGTACCAGGGCACCAGAGTCGCGGAAGCGCGGTCGTAGCAGACATACCGGTACACCTTGAACTTGACCTGGGCGATCTTGTCCAGCTTGTTCTTGTAGAACTCGTCGTCACGGATGATGTGCTGGCGACCCTTAAGGTAGTACACCAGACACAGGGACGGGTCGACCTGGTGCGTGTGGTTGGGGTGCGGAGCGCGCAGCGCCTGAACAGGCGAGGCCACCCGCTGGGCCCCAACGTCCAGTTTGCGGTCGCGCATCAGGCGGTTTAGCCGCCCATTGCTGACCCCAAATTCGCGGCCGTTTTGCTCCAGCATGGCGCGCGCCGTAGTGGTGAACAGCGTTTGCTTGCCGTTCTCGCGCACGGCCTCGCGCTGCACCGCGCCCAAGGCCACCAGGGCGTCGGTGGATACGCTGGTGCTGCCCCTGTCGCGCCGTGCCTTTCGGCCGCTGCTCCAACCGGCAGCGGTTTTCAGGTGCCGATAAACGGTTTGCGTGGACAGGCCCAGAAAATTTCGAGCTTCCTGGATCAGCAGCGAAGCGCCGCCATGGGGCGCGCCATCCAGCCGCCGCGCCAGGTTGCGCACGTATTCACAGGCTTCGGGGGAGAGTGTCGCCATGTCGATGCTCGCCTCAACCATTTGTGGCCTCGGGATCAGCGCGGTATTGGCGTGCTTCATCCATATCGTCGCCAAAACGAATATGAAACTCGTTTTGCGCCAGACCGACCATCTGTGCCAAACGGTTGATGGAGTCCTCCAGATGCATGGCCACCAGCGCGACTTCACGGGGCAATGGAACTACGCGTGTGGGGTCGTAGTCTGGCGCCTGGGTAGCCTCCTCAGTCCACCACGCTTCCAGCGCATGGATTGACTCCATGTGAGCGGTCACCGCTTTCTCGATCAAAGATTGGCGTTCGGTGATCTCCAACTGAAATGGAGTGATGCGGGCGCTCAACGGCGCGACTTTCGGGCGATTTCCTTGGGCTTTTTTCTCCAATTGGTCCGCATGCTCCTCGGCCTTGGCGCGCTTCTCATTAGAAAACTTGACGTCTTGCTCGGACTGCCGCAGTGCCTCGCGCAGTTGGCTGGCGCTCATTCGGTCGATGTCGTCCAGCTCCTGGAGGTTTTCCAGCACGTCTTCGTCGTGGGTCACCAGTTCCAGAAATGCGCTGGTGCTTTTGACCTGTGTGCTCAAAGCGGCCAAATTGGCCGATTTGAGCGTTTTTGCAGCAGCCTGCATAAAGCGGCGTGCGGTGCGTTCCGAGAAGCCAAGCAGCTCGACCCGGGGGGTGAAGTCGCCATGGGGAGTGACCTCTTTGAGCAGCAGAAGGAGCTTGCCGCATTCGAGTAAGGCCTCGACAGAACGGCGCTGATAGAAGCGGATTCCGTCTTCCAACGCGCCTGCAGAGATTGCGCCCTGATAGCCCAGTTCTGTGGCCAATGCCAGGGCCTTACTGCTTTGCTCCATATCCGATTGCTGAGCCAGGATTACTGCTTGCTCTGCCTCAACCCGCAGTGCAGGCAACTGCACGGGGGCTTCGGTTTTTGTGGCGGTACGTCCCATTAATTTCTACTCCTACTTTTGTGAGATCAGTTGGCGAGCGCTTATGCGCCCGTCATCGCTTGACGGCGGTCTTTCAGCCTGTCTTGCGCGCGGTCAAAATCGGCTTCAACGCGGAATGCGAGCCGGGTGAACTGGGCTGTGGGATAGAAGCGGCCGTTGCCTTCATCCTTCCGCGCCCAGCCCTTGGCGATCAGCGACGCCATGGCGCGCGTCACGTTGGGGGCAGATGTGCGCGCAGCCTCGGCCAAATCCTTGTTGGTGCCGCCTGTCGCCGCATAGCCGGCCAGCGCCTCCAGCAGCTCCAGCACCCGCAGCACCTGCGCACTAGTGTTCGATTCGTTGCTCATGGCGTTCCTTCGGTGAATTCCAATTCCGGCGTGGCGTGCTGTTGCACGTTGGCGTGGTGCCAGCCCATTTGCTGCAGGTGCTGAGCGATGGCGTCCAGGGTTTCAGCTTGGTCAGCCTTGCCTGAATAGAACTTGGAGATCAGTTGCATCGCGGCGGCGAATCCAGCATGGGCATCTGTTAGGTCGGTGGGCTTGATTCCCCGACCGCTGGGAATCTCCAACAGGAGCTTTCCTTCGCTCGCAGCTAGCCAGCGGCTTACCAAGTTGATACCGCAGGCAATCTGGAAGGGCCGGAGCAGGCTGATCGGCATGCGGCCGTTCTGCAGGTACTTGTAGAGTGCCCAGTGGTCGGCCATGCCCATGTCTTCGGCGATACGTTCCACGCTCTTGTTCAGGCGCTCACGAGCGTGTTCTTTACACAGTTCAAGCGCATCGCGCAGGTTGCCGGGCTGCACGCGTTTCCAATTGCGGCGTGTCATTGGAAGAACTCCTTGGCGACGCCCAAACTACCGTCCAAACAAAATGATTGGCTGGTACTGGGCTTGTTGAAAGTCCGCTCGTACAGTGCGTTCATCAACACGAAGGGGAAGAGATGCGAGCCGATGAACACACCACCAGCTGGACCGTGCAGCAAGCACTGGCTGTTGCTTTTCGAGAGTTCGACCTGCGCTTCGGATCGGACCTGCTTTGGCGGGCATTCGAGGCACTGACGAACAGGCGCGCAGAGGTGCTTGCAGCGCAGGCCACCATCGAGCCGGAACTCAATCAGTTTTTGCAGTACCCGCTGAACAAGCGTGGCGCAGATCTGGATCTCTGGATCAGCAAAGCGCGATGCAGCGCGGACCAGGCAGAACTTCTGCTGCATATCGGCGTGCGCTGGTGGCGCGCTCACGAGGCTATGCAGGCACTGCCTATCGGCACGACGGTGCCGCAAGTGACGGATGTGGAATGCCATGTCAGCCTTTCACTGCTGAAGCAGATGCTGTATCGAGCAGATGCCCCTCATACAAATCAGCTGCGACGGAGGCGGGTTGAATGTCGGGACGAATCGGGCCAGTAAGATGCGAGTGGGACGTCATCCTTACGCCCCCGCGAACTGGCCGAACATCGGACGAGGCAATTCGCGGGAAACCTGGCCTTCTTTCAGGCCCAGGTCGACGGCGATGTTGTGGCTTTCGCCCCGAAGGCATTTGCGCCGGGGGGTGCGCGGGTCGTCGTTGACGATGTCAAGGACCAGCTTGGCTGAATAACCGCGTTGTTTGGCCCAGGCAGAGTACGACCAGCCGTGGCTGGTGAACTCTTCGCGGACCTGCTCTCGGGTCTTGGCTTTGAATGGCATTGGAATGCGTCCTAGTTTGTGGGTACAAGTTGGCGCTTGTGCCCTTTTGTGGAAACGGGTGGATTGGATTATGGTGCACGTTTGTGCACCTTGCAACACTTTTATGGTGCACGAATGAGTATTCATGAGCGTCTCAGGGAAGAACGCGAACGGCTTCGAATACCGCAGGACCGCTTTGCGGCGGTAGGGGGCGTGGGCAAGCGCTCGCAGATCAACTACGAAGCCGGCGAACGGCTGCCAGACGCTGGCTATTTGGCGAACATCGCCGTGCTCGGGGCAGACATCGCCTATGTGGTCACGGGCACGCGGGCAGGTGGCCCCCTCCCCGGGCCCGCCTTGACTGCTGAAGAAGAGACGCTGTTGGCTTACTACCGTGATGCAACAAAAAGTGTGCGTAGAGCTGCGCTTGGCGCTCTGATCGGCGCGAGTCCTGTGCCAGGTAGTGGTGTCCGCGATGTCACGATGACCAGCCATGCCCAGGGCGGCGTGCAAATAGGCGTGGCAATGGGAGGCGTCAATGCTTCGGGTAAGAGGCAACCCAAACCTTGACTATCTGTAACCACAAGGATGGAAAGTCGTTACAAATAGTGAAAAATTGCGGCACTTCATAGGAGATGAAATGCCGAGGTGGATGACATGGATAGCAAATCGACTTCGACCAATCAGTATGAACAGCAACGCTGAAAAAACTGTTCAAGTTGGCGTGGTTCAGGGAAACGTGACAGTGGTGAACGTGATTCAGGGCGTCTCATGCATTACCAGCCAATGCGCTATGTGCCGAGACTGCGGGCACCGAATCGTCAATCAAAGAATGGTCAAGTCGGCAAGCGGTGCGGCTGCGAATTTCAAGAAAAATGGCAAGGCGGCGTGAAGCCGCAAGCAACGAGGAGCGGGGGGAGAAAATGCGTAAAACAAATTTCCGATTGATTGCAGGCCTTGCGCTGGCAACTTTCGCATACGGTGCTGGGAGCACAGAAATCAGCAATGATTGGACGGAAGCGATTTCGTCGACCTACAAGCAGAGCAATGTGAAGAACGAGGGCAATTCCATCACATCATCAACCGCGTGCTTTGACGCGACGATTCGGGAAGGAGAGCGCTGCAAGCTCATAGCCTTTTTGCAACACGATGCCTTTCGCAAAACGCGCTTCTACACACCGACCCAAACGCGGCTCTCTGGTTACAGACCAGAGCCGTACCTACGCAGCGAGGTGGTTTTACTCGACTGCAAAAAGCCAAGCTACCTACTTCAGCCGTATTACTTTTCCAAGCGCGATGGCCTTCATATGCACACAGTTACCGTGAAGCTCGACGGGAAGGTGGTTTATGAAAAGAGCTTTTCCACCGAAGAAGTCCAGCGCACGAGTGAAAGCCATGGCATTGAGGAAATCACTCATTTGATCGCTGACGAAAAGACGCTTGTGGCTTTGCGCCAGATACCAAAAGGGGGGAAGACTACCATCCGCCTGACAGGTGAAAAAAGCTCTGCAATGGTCCCTCCGAAAGAGGCGGAAAAATTCGGGTTGGATGTGGCGCACGCGCTAGAAATCTACGACAAGCTGAATGCTGCTATCACGCCAGATACGCAGAAATCCTGCTTGGCCGCGAGAAGTGGATAAAACGTAAAACTTGACGGTGTCGGCGACGGGATGACGCATAGCTTTCACATTCTGTTTGCGGCCATCATCGTCGTCGCCGTGGACGGGCATGCCTGATGGCCAAAGGGTTGTGGATGGCTGTTGAGCCAGGCCATTGCCACCTACATTCATAGTTCCCTCGTCCACAAGACCCGCGCGCCCCTGCTGCGGACACTGAAGGCCTACACCTTCAACTGTCCGCCCAGGAGGGGCAATGCAAATCCGAAAATCCATTCCTGTTTGGCTGCGCGCGCCGCGCAGCACGGCCTGGCTGCT
>JBBKVU010000373.1:0-4278 GCA_037968595.1 Comamonas sp. | reverse complement strand
CGCTGGGCCAGGTCACGGGCCTGCCCGT
The DNA here is from genome assembly GCA_037968595.1 of Comamonas sp. GTDB lineage: Bacteria > Pseudomonadota > Gammaproteobacteria > Burkholderiales > Burkholderiaceae_C > Comamonas. The sequence goes on along the minus strand of JBBKVU010000373.1, from coordinate 4,250 downwards.
GGGCGAGCGCATGGTGGCCAGCGTCGCCGCGGCGCTGCTGTCGGTCGAGCGCGGCGCGCGCATCGTGCGCGTACATGATGTGCGTGACACCGTGATGTCGCTCAAGGTCTGGCAGGCCATGAACGACAATGCTGCATGGGCTGGCTGACCCCTGGCTTTAATTCAATCGAGAGACAAGAAGGTTTGCAATGGCTCGTGAATATTTCGGCACCGATGGCATTCGAGGCACCGTAGGTCGCACTCCCATCACTCCGGACTTCGTGCTGCGCCTGGCGCATGCAGTAGGGCGTGTGCTGCGCCGCACCCAGGAGCGCCCCACGGTGCTGATCGGCAAGGACACGCGCATTTCGGGCTACATGCTGGAAAGCGCGCTCGAGTCGGGTTTCAACTCGGCGGGCGTGGACGTGGTGCTGCTGGGCCCCTTGCCGACGCCGGGCGTGGCCTATCTCACCCGCACCCAGCGCGCGAGCCTGGGCGTGGTGATCAGCGCCAGCCACAATCCTTTTGCCGACAACGGCATCAAGTTCTTCAGCGCCCAGGGCAGCAAGCTGCCCGACAGCTGGGAAGAGGACGTCGAGCGCGCATTGAAGGAAGAGCCCGTCTGGGCCGATTCCGCGGCGCTGGGCAAGACCCGGCGCCTGGACGATGCCGCGGGCCGCTACATTGAATTCTGCAAGAGCACGTTCTCGCATGACCTCACGCTCAAGGGGCTGAAGATCGTGGTGGACGCGGCCCATGGCGCGGCCTACCAGATCGCGCCCAAGGTGTTCCATGAACTGGGCGCGGAAGTGATTGCCATGGGCTGCGCGCCCGATGGCCTGAACATCAATGACGGCGTGGGCGCGACCCATCCCGAAGCCATGGTGCGCTCGGTGCGCGCCAATGGCGCCGACTACGGCATTGCGCTGGACGGCGACGCCGACCGCCTGCTGGTCGTGGACGCCAAGGGCCGGCTGTACAACGGCGATGAGCTGCTGTACCTGCTGGCCGCCGATCGCCTGGCGCGCGGCGAAGCCGTGGCCGGCGTCGTCGGCACGCTGATGACCAACCTCGCCGTGGAATCGGCGCTCAAGGCCCAGGGCGTGGGCTTCGTGCGCGCCAAGGTCGGTGACCGCTATGTGCTGGAGGAGCTCGCGCGCCATGGCTGGCTGCTGGGCGGCGAAGGCTCGGGCCACCTGCTGGCGCTGGATTGCCACACCACGGGCGACGGCCTGATCAGCGCCTTGCAGGTGCTTGAGGCCTGCGTGCGCAGCGGCCGGACGCTGGCGCAATGGCTGCAAGACGTGCCGCTGTATCCCCAGGTGCTGATCAATGTGCGCCTGGCGCCCAGCCAGGACTGGAAGAACAACCAGCTGCTCGACCAGACGCTGCAGGCCGTGCAGGCCGAGCTGGGCGATAGCGGCCGCGTGCTGATACGCCCCAGCGGCACCGAGCCGCTGCTGCGTGTCATGGTCGAGGCGCGCGATCAGCAGCAGGCCAGCCGCTGCGCGCAGCAACTCGCCGACGCGGCCCGCGCCGGCTGATGGATAAGCATTCCCTGGGGCGCTGACGCCCTGGGCGGGCCCGGCTTGCCTACGGCACAGGGTGCTGCCGCGCTGAGTTAGCTAGCTGGCCTTGGAGAACACCGGCGCCTGGCGGCTGCGCAGGAACAGCAGCAGATCATCGCCGGGCGGCAGGGGGCGGCTGAAGTAGTAGCCCTGGGCTTCGTCGCAGCCCATGTCGCGCAGGAACTGCAGCTGGGCTTCGGTTTCCACGCCTTCGGCCGTGGTCTGCATGCCCAGCGCCTGGGCCATGCGGATGATGGCGCTGACGATGGCGCGGTCGTTGCCGTCATGGTCCAGATCCTGCACGAACGACTGGTCGATCTTGAGCTTGTAGATCTGGAAGCGCTTGAGCTGGCTCAGCGAGGAGTAGCCGGTGCCGAAGTCGTCTATCGACAGGCGCACGCCGCGCGAGCGCAGCTGGTCCATGGTCGCGGTCGCGGCGCGCGGATCGTCGACCGCCACGCCTTCGGTCAGTTCCAGCTCCAGCGCATCCGGCGGCACGGCGGCCGCATGCAGGATCTGGCTGACCAGATCGGGCAGCTGCGGCTGGTGGAACTGGATTGCCGAGAGGTTGACCGCGACCTTGAGGTCGGTGAGGCCGGCTTCGCGCCAGGCCTTGAGCTGCTTGACCGCGTTGCGCAGCACCCATTCGCCGATCTGCAGGATCTGGCCCGTGTCCTCGGCCACGGGAATGAATTCCGAAGGCGAGATCGGGCCGAGCTTGGGGTGGTTCCAGCGCAGCAGGGCTTCGACGCTGTGCACGCGGCCCGTGCGTATGCGCACCTGGGGCTGGTAGTGCAACTGCAGCTCGTCGCGTTCGAGCGCGCGGCGCAGCGCATTTTCCAGCTGCAGCGCGCGCAGCGACTGGGCGCGCATTTCCGGCGTGAAGAAGCGGAAGGTGTTGCGGCCGTCAAGCTTGGCGTGGTACATCGCGACATCGGCCGACTGGGTCAGCGTGTCGAAGTCCATGCCGTCCTGGGGGTACAGCGCAATGCCCATGGACGGCGCCATGGTCAGTTCATGGTGGTCGATCTGGTAGGGCTGGCGCGAGGCTTCAAGCAGCTTGTCGGCGACGCGCGCCGCGCCATGGGCGTTGGCGCCGGGCAGCAGCAGCACGAATTCGTCGCCGCCAATGCGCGAGACGGTGTCCTTCTCGCGCACCACAGAGCGCAGGCGCTTGGCAATCTGCACCAGCAGCGTATCGCCCACGCGGTGTCCCAGCGAGTCGTTGACATGCTTGAAATGGTCGAGGTCGAGAAAGATCGCCGCCAGCGGGGTGTCGTTTTCGCGCGCCAGCTGAATGGCCTGGGTGCTGCGGTCGGCCAGCAAGGTGCGGTTGGGCAGGCCGGTCAGCGGATCGTAGTGCGCAAGCCAGTAGATCCGGTCCTGGTCGCGCTTGCGGTCGGCCATTTCGCGGTGCAGGTCTTCGACCGTGGCGCTGAGCTCGCGCGTGCGGTCGCGCACCTGCTGCTCGAGCTGCTCGTGCACCTTGGCCAGCGCCGCCTGGGCCTGGGTGCGCTCGGTGATGTCGACCGTGATCCAGATCGTGCCCTGGCTGGGGTCGTTGGCATCGATGAGCTTGCAGCGCACTTCGCAGATGACGGTGCCGCCGTCCTTCTTGCAGAGCATCATCTCGCCCTCGAAGCTCAGGCCCACGGTCAGCTGGCGGGTGAAGCTCTCCTCGAGGCGCTCCCATTCGGCGGTGCTGGCAAACCAGTTGTGCGCGCTGGTGCCTATCAGCTCGCCCGGCCCATAGCCCAACATGGTCTCGAAGTGGCCGTTGCAGCGCGTCAGATGACCGCGGCGCATGAAGATGATGCCCACGCTCGCGTGGTCGAACAGCAGCTGCTTTTCGCGCAGCGCGGTGTTGAGCATGGTCTGCGCCTGGCGCTGCTCGTCTATGTCGTTGAGGGTCCAGATCGAACCCTCTTCCGGCCGGGTGGGATTGATCAGCCGGCCGGTGACTCCACCCCAGAAAAGCGCGCCGTTGTGGCGCCGCAGCTGGCATTCGGTGCGAAACGTCAGCCCCTTGGACATGCGCACCCGCGCCACCTTGCCCAGGCGATAGAACGTGCGGGTGTCGGGGTGAAAGGACGCCCCATGGCGCCCAAGCATGTCGTCGGCCGCGGAATGGCCGAAAATCTCGGCGCAACGCTCGTTGCAGCGAACGATTTCCTGCCGGTGCATGAACGCAATGCCGACGCCGGCACTGGCCAGAAGGGTGTGCTGCTCGCGCATGATGCGCTCAATTGCGTCGAGAGAGACGGTATTGGAGGACGGCACTTGGATCGCTCTAGCGAAGGGGGTGGGCCCGGTGCGGCAAATGCTGGCGCTCCACTGGGCAATGGATGTTAATGAAGTGTAGCATTTGATACTTCTTTACCTGTCGTCCGGGTTCTCCCTGCTTGTGGGGCGATGCCCTTCATGCGCACATCTTGCCCGTCAGCCCGGGCGCGGCAGCGAAGAACGCAGCCCGTACAGCATCCCATGGCGCAGCGAGCCCTGGGTGACGCGCATTTCCTCTATTCCAAACAGCTGGAACACCGCGTGCATCACGCTCACCCCGCCGCCTATGACCGGGCGCAATTCCTCGCGCAGTCCCGCCAGATGCACGGCGCTGCTGTGGCCGTCCTGCTGCAGCCTGGCCTGCAGCCAGTCGAGCCCCTGGCGCGTGATCAGTCCCGGCACGCCGGCCTGGGCCGCGAG
>JBBKVU010000372.1:0-27699 GCA_037968595.1 Comamonas sp. | reverse complement strand
ACCCGCGCCACCGCCGCCGCCGAAGCCGCCGCTGCGGCCACGTGGGGAGTAGTCACGACCTTCGCCGCCACGGCCACGGCCGTCAGGGCGACCGCCCTGGGGAGCACGCTGTGTGGGCTCCATGCCAGGCACCACTTCCGCGGTGAACTGCTGGCGGGTGAAGGCTTCGATATCGAAGATGCGGCGACGATCGCGCAATTCGGCAAACGTCACGGCCAGGCCGGTGCGACCGGCGCGGCCGGTACGGCCGATACGGTGGGTGTAATCTTCGGCCTTCATGGGAAGACCGTAGTTGAACACGTGGGTGATCGTGGGCACGTCGATGCCGCGAGCCGCCACATCGGTGGCCACCAGGATTTGCACCTGGCCCCCGCGCAGTGCCTGCAGGCGACGATTGCGCAGACCTTGGCTCAGTGCACCGTGCAGAGCGACGGCCGAGAAGCCTTCCTGCTGCAGATCGGTGGCCAGGCCGTCACATTCCACTTGCGTGGAAGCAAACACGATGGCCTGGTTGATCGTGGTGTCACGCAGCCAGTGGTCCAGCAGCTTGCGCTTGTGCTGGGCGTTGTCGGCCCAGAACAGCACCTGCTTGATGCTGGAATGCTTTTCCTGCGGCGAGTCGATCTGGATCTTCTTCACGCCGGCGCCGTTGTCATGCATCACGCGCATGGCCAGCTGCTGGATGCGCGACGCGAACGTGGCGCTGAACATCATGGTCTGCTGACGCTGTGCCGTCATCTGGTTGACTTCGGCGAGGTCGTCCGAGAAGCCCAGGTCGAGCATGCGGTCGGCTTCGTCGACGACCAGGAATTGCACCTTGTCGAGCTTGATCTGCATGGAACGCTGCAGGTCCAGCAGACGGCCAGGCGTGGCCACCACCAGATTGGCGTTCTGCAGCTTGGCAATCTGCAGCTGGTAAGGAATACCACCGACCACGTTGGCAACGCGCAGGCCTCGGCAATGCTTGACCAGCTCGATGGCGTCATGCGCCACCTGCTGGGCCAGCTCGCGCGTGGGGCACAGGATCAGGGCGCCGGGAGCGGCAGCCTTGAAGTTGCGGGGGTTGGTCGGGTCCTTGCGCTTGCGCTTGGGAGCCGGTTCGCCATTGGCGGCGGCTTCGGCGCAGGCGCGCTCGAATTCGGCACGGCCTTCGGCTTCGATTTCAGCTTGCTGTTCGAGCAGCGTGTGCAGCACGGGCAGCAGGAAAGCAGCGGTCTTGCCCGAACCGGTCTGGCTCGACACCATCAGGTCGACAAAGGCGGTCGCGTTCGGGCCCTTGTTCATGGCCAGGGGGATGGCCTTGGCCTGCACTGCGGTGGGCTGGGTGTAGCCGAGGTCGGCGACGGCCTGAACCAGTTCAGGCGCCAGGCCCAGTTCCACGAAGCCGTTGGGCTTCTGCTCGACGACTTCAGCTGGCTCAGCTTCGGTTTCCAGCGAATCGGAATCGGAAATGATGGATGCGGCGTCTGCAACGATGGCAGCGTCGTCGGCAGCAATATGCGCTGCGTTCAAAATGGAATGGTCCAAAGAAGATTCTGCAGCGGCGGCGACGCCCTGCTCAATAATGTTGTCGTTCATTTGTTTCTCACGATGAAGCGCCACCGAACAGATGTCTGCGGTGCTTCAATGACGGTTAAAAAACATCAACCGTCAAACGTGGCCGGCTCGAAGTGAGGCGGCTGGGCATAAGTTGCTTTGTCGTGCGAGGAGCACGGATCAAAAAGCGGGGCCCGGTGAGTGATGGGAGATGCGCAAATTACCCCAAAGGGTAGGGGCAAGCTGCGGATTATGACACGTTTGTCTTCTTGTACGCAAGGGCCTGGGCGATATTGCCCTGAAAACGCCAAGGCCAAGGCCGCCCGCCTCAGGCCGCCAGCGGTTCGAGCGCGAGGAAATGCGCGCGGTAGTGGATCAGTTCGTCGATTGACTCATGCACGTCGGCCAGCGCCGTGTGGCGCTGCGCTTTCTTGAAGGACGCGCAGACCGCGGGCTTCCAGCGGCGCGCAAGTTCCTTGAAGGTGCTCACGTCCACATTGCGGTAGTGGAAGAAGGCTTCGAGCTTGGGCATGTAGTTGACCAGGAAGCGCCGGTCCTGGCCTATGCTGTTGCCGCACAGCGGCACCTTGCCCTTGGGCACATAGCGCGACAGGAAAGCAATCAGCTCGCGCTCGGCCTGGGCCTCGTCGACTTGCGAGGCCTTGACGCGCTCGATCAGGCCGCTGCGCCCATGCGTGCCCTTGTTCCAGGCATCCATGCCGTTGAGCAGCGCATCGCTCTGGTGGATGGCAAAGACCGGGCCTTCGACGCGTATCGACAGATCGGAGTTGGTGACCACGACGGCGATCTCGATCACTCGGTCGGTCTCGGGCTGCAGGCCGGTCATTTCACAGTCAAGCCAGACGAGATTCAAATCGGATTTCGCAAGCACGGGAGGGTTGGAGAGGGGGGCATCGGACATGGCGCGAATTGTCGCCTACACTGCCCGCAGATGCTTTCTCCTACCCCATTTTCACCTTCGCTGCTGTTGACTCTGGGCTTTGCCGCGCTGCTGGTGCTGCAGCTGCTCACGCGGCTGTGGCTGCTGTCGCGCCAGGTTCGCCATGTGGCGCGCCACCGCCCCGAAGTGCCGCCTGCCTTTGCCCAGCATGTGCCGCTGGTCGCCCACCAGAAGGCCGCCGACTACACGCTGGCCAAGGCGCGCGTGGGCCTGGTCGACATGGCGCTGTCCACCGCGCTGCTGCTGGCCTGGACGCTGCTTGGCGGCCTCGACGCCCTGCACCAGTTGCTGCTCCAATGGCTGGGCCAGGGCCTGCACCAGCAGCTTGCGCTGCTGGCCGCGTTTACTCTGGTCTCGGGGCTGGTCGGCCTGCCGCTGTCGCTGTACCAGACCTTTGTCGTCGAGCAGCGCTTTGGCTTCAACAAGCTCACGCCAAAACTCTGGCTTGCCGACCTGGTCAAGTCCACGCTGGTCGGCGCCGTGATCGGCCTGCCGCTGGCGGCGCTGGTGCTGTGGCTCATGGCTTCGAGCGGCGCGCTCTGGTGGCTCTGGGCCTGGGTCGTCTGGGCCGGCTTCAACCTGCTGCTGATGTGGCTGTACCCCAGCGTGATCGCCCCGCTGTTCAACCGCTTCGAGCCGCTCAAGGACGAAGCCATACAGCAGCGCGTCACCGCGCTGATGCAGCGCTGCGGCTTCTCGGCCAAGGGACTGTTCGTGATGGACGGCAGCCGCCGCTCGGCCCATGCCAACGCCTACTTCACGGGCTTTGGCTCGGCCAAGCGCGTGGTGTTCTACGACACCCTGCTCAAGCAGCTGTCGCCGGGCGAGGTCGAAGCCGTGCTGGCCCACGAGCTGGGCCATTTCAAGCACCGCCATATCACCAAGCGCCTGGTCGGCCTGTTTGCGCTGAGCCTGGCCGCGCTCGCCCTGCTGGGCTGGCTGTCGCAGCAGCCCTGGTTCTACACCGGCCTGGGCGTGCGCCCCAGCCTCGACATGCTGCTCACAGGCGCGAGCGCGCTGGCGGGCAATGAAGCCGTCGCGCTGCTGCTGTTCATGCTGGTCGTGCCGGTGTTCAGCTTCTTTCTCGCGCCGCTGATGTCGTATTTCTCGCGTCGCGACGAATTCGAGGCCGATGCCTACGCCGCGGCGCAATCCGAGGGTGGCAACCTTGCATCGGCGCTGCTGACGCTCTACGAGGACAACGCCTCGACGCTCACGCCCGACCCCACTTACGTCGCCTTCTACTATTCGCACCCTCCGGCCATAGAGCGCCTGGCGCGCCTGCCGGCGCCCGCACCTGCCCTGGCCCCCAACGCATGACCGCACCATGACAAGCACCCCACTCAAGCAACAGGACTGGTCCGCCCAGCCGCGCCGCGCACTGTCGGCCACCCAACTCGTCTCGCAGCTGGCCCAGGCCGAAGGCTGGCAGCTCAGCGGTGACGGCAAGGACCTGGCCATAGAGAAGACTTTCTCGTTCGTGAACTATTACGAGACCATGGCCTTCGTCAACGCCGTGGCGCTGATTGCCCACCAGCAGGACCACCACCCGGACCTCAAGGTGTCATACAACCGCTGCAACGTGCGCCTCAACACGCATGACGTCGGCGGCGTCTCGGCCACGGACTTCGATTGCGCGCGCCGCATCGATGCCTTGCTCGCATGACGCAGGACAGCGCCCGCCCCGAAGGCCTGGTCGTTGCCAGCCATGGTCGCCACTGCGTGGTCGAAGCTCCGGACGGCTCGCGCCGCATCTGCCACCCGCGCGGCAAGAAAAGCCAGGCCGTGGTCGGCGACCATGTGCGCTGGATCATGCCGGCCGCGGGCCAGGGCGACGAAGGCACGATAGAGAAAGTGCTGCCGCGGCGCAACCTGTTCTACCGCCAGGACGAGATCCGCACCAAGTCGTTTGCCGCCAACATCGACCAGGTGCTGATACTGATCGCGGCCGACCCGGTGTTTTCCGAAAGCCAGCTGGCGCGCGCGTTGATTGCCGCCGAGGCCTCGCACATCACGCCGCTGATCGCGCTCAACAAGAGCGATCTGGTCGAGCCCTTTGCGCGCGCCTGGGAACGGCTGCTGCCCTACCGCAACATGCGCCACGGCAGCGACCAGCTGAACTACGGCGTGCTGCCGCTGTCGCTGACCGAATCCAGCGAGACCGACCGCGCGGCGCTGATGCAGCATCTCAAGGGCAAGGCCACGCTGGTGCTCGGCCCCTCGGGCTCGGGCAAGAGCACGCTGATCAATCTACTGATACCGGGCGCGCGCGCGCAGACCGGCGAGATCTCCCAGGCCTTGAACTCGGGCAAGCACACCACGACCAGCACCACCTGGTATTGGGTGGATGAAGAACGGCAGACCGCGCTGCTCGACTCTCCGGGCTTCCAGGAATTCGGCCTGCACCACATCGGCCCCATGGATCTCGCGCGCTGCATGCCCGACATAGGCGCGCGCGCGGCCGACTGCAAGTTCTACAACTGCACCCACCTGCACGAACCCGGTTGCGCCGTGATGTCCGAAGTCGACGCCAAGGACAGCCCGCACCACATCAGCGCCAACCGCTATCGCATCTACCAGGACCTGTTCGAGGAACTGAGCGCCGAACGCCGGTATTGAAAAGCGCCCCTAACGGGGCGCCAGGGCTCAGCCCAGCAGGCGCGCCAAGGTGAGCAGCGCCAGCAGCAGCAGCCACACCACCACCGAACGCCAGACCAGACCCACCACGCTGCGCAGGTGGCTCAGCTCGGGCAGGCGGCCCGGCGTGGAGTCGCTGTCGTCGAAGTCGGCTTCGCCATCGAAACCCGGCATCAGCAGCGCATCTTCGCGCGCCTTGAGGGCTTCGCCGCCCAGGCGCACATTGATTGCCCCGGCCGTGGCGGCCAGCAGCACGCCGTCGTTGTCGTTGGGAAAGCGCTGGGCATGGAAGCGCCAGCCGTCAATCGCCTCCTCGAAGCTGCCGACCACCGCAAAGCTCAGCGCAGTGAGGCGTGCGGGCAGCCAGTCAATCCACATCCAGGCCTGGCGCGCGGCGCTCTGCAGGCGCTCGCTCACCGGCTGGGCGCCCATGAAGCCCTGGCGCGACCAGTAGCGCGAGACGAATTCCGCCGAGCGGTAGAGCACCGCGCCCATGGGCCCCATGCCCAGAGCGGCCAGCGCCGAATACCAGAACAGCACGCCAAACACATGGCGGTGAGCGGCCAGCACCGAGTACTCAATCACATGCCGCACCACCTGGCTGCGCGGCACTTCGGTGGTGTCGACCTGCTGCCACTGCGCCAGTTCCTCGCGCGCGGTGAATTCATCCGCCGCTTCCAGCGCATCGCGGATGCGCGTGAAATGGTGGCTGAACTGGCGAAAGCCCAGCGTCACGTAAAGCACGGCCACGTTCCAGATCAGCGCCAGCGGCCAGCCCACAAGCCACACCAGCAGCAAGTGCACGCCCAGCGCCAGCAGCGCCGGAGCCAGAACGGCAAGACCCCAGGCAACCCAGCCGTGGTACGACTGGCCCGCATCGAAATTGCGACGCACGGAGACGGTCCAGGCGCGCAAGCCGGCATGAACGGCATTGCTGCGCGCCAGCGGGCGGGCCTGCTCGATCAGCAAGGCAAACAGGATGGCGAAGAAACTCATGCGGCCATCATACTTTGCCTCTGCAACAGCTGGGTCTCAACTCCCCAGGGTCGGCGCTTTTCAAGCCTGCATGAAGCGATAGAAGTTGCGCAGCATCCCTGCGGTCGCGCCCCAGATGTAGCGCTCGACATGCCCATCCTGGTAGGGCATGGACAGCCATTCGCGCCGCCCTTCAGGGCGATCGAGCGCATGGCGCTGGTGGTTGGCGGGGTCGAGCACAAAGGCCAGCGGCACTTCGAAGAGATCCGCCACCTCATAGGGATTGGGCTGATAGCGGGCATCTGGCGACACCAGGCCCACGACCGGCGTGACGACAAAGCCGGTGGTGGTCACATAGGGCGGCAAGTTGCCCAGCACCTCGACCAGGGCCGGGTCCAGGCCGACCTCTTCCTGGGCTTCACGCAGGGCGGTCGCAGCGGCATCCACATCCCCGGGGTCGCGCTTGCCCCCGGGAAAGGCCACCTGGCCCGAATGCGAGGACAGATGCACCGTGCGCTCGGTCAGCAACACCATGGGCTGCTCGCGCTGCACGATGGCAATCAGCACCGCGGCCTCGGCCGGCGCGCGGTCGGGCAGCAACAGTTCGCGTTCGATCTCGGGCGACCACAGCGGCGGCGCCGCAAAGCGGTGGCGCAGCGCCTGCGCCGTCTGGGCGCTTGCGGGCACGGCCGGCAGATGGCTGTCCACGGCCAGCACCGGCACAGAACGCGGATCGAAGCCCGGCGCCAGCGGACTGGGGCGGGGAGAAATCAGGGAAGAAGGGAGCACAGGCCGTTCCCGACAAAAAATACGGATTGCCCGCAACAATAAAAAAAGCCGCTACAGCGAACTGTAGCGGCTTTCCCGAAGCGCCTAGGCGATTCAGGCGGCCGTAGCGGGCGCTGCTGCAGCTGCAGCAGGCGCGGCTGCCGTCTTGCGAGCTGGCAGCTTTTCCTTGATACGTGCCGACTTGCCGCTGCGCTCGCGCAGGTAGTACAGCTTGGCACGGCGCACGTCACCGCGGCGCTTGACTTCGATGCCGGCGATCAGCGGGCTGTAGGTCTGGAACGTACGCTCCACGCCTTCACCGCTGGAGATCTTGCGAACAGTGAAGCCGCTGTTGAGGCCGCGGTTGCGCTTGGCAATCACGACGCCTTCGTAGGCCTGCACACGCTTGCGCGCGCCTTCAACCACGTTCACGCTCACGATGACGGTGTCACCGGGGGAGAACACGGGGATGGTCTTGTTCAAGCGGGCGATTTCTTCCTGCTCAAGAGTCTGGATCAGATTCATGGTTACATCCAACGATCTTGTCCGCGCCACAATTGGCAAGCACCGGGATTGGTGCTGTATGGCTGCATTGCTTGCCCAATGCTATGCGCTTGGGCTCCTCGAATGCAGCGGCCGGCAGAGGATCGACAGCGCTCGATTATAGCCCGTCCGCTATTTTTGCCAAAACCGCTTCATCCTTGCGGGTCAGATGCCCACCTTCGCGCGCCTGGACAAGCAGATCGGGCCGGTTGCGCGCCGTGATTTCCAAACTCTGGTCGCGGCGCCAGCGCTCGATATGCGCGTGGTGACCGGAGATCAGCACCGGCGGTACTTCCTGGCCCTGCCAGACCTCGGGGCGGGTGTAATGCGGGCAGTCAAGCAGGCCGTTGAGGCTGGGATTGAAGCTGTCGAGCTGGTGGCTGCCCTCGTCGTTGAGCACGCCGGGCTGCAAGCGCGTGACCGCGTCGACCAGCGCCATGGCAGCGATTTCGCCGCCCGAGAGCACAAAATCGCCAAGGCTGATCTGCGCATTCACATGGGTGTCGATGAAACGCTGGTCGATGCCTTCGTAGCGCCCGCACAGCAGGATGGCGCCCGGGCCTTGCGCCCAGCGCTCCACGGACGGGTGGTCGAGCTTCTTGCCTATGGGCGAGAACAGCACCAGCGGCACCTGCTCGGCCGTATCCTCGGCGCGGTCGGCGCGGATGGCATCGAGGCAGGCCTGCAGCGGCTCGACCATCATCACCATGCCGGGGCCGCCGCCAAAGGGACGGTCGTCGACGCGGCGGTAATTGCCTTGCGCGTAGTCGCGCGGATTCCACAGCCGCACGGACACCTGGCCCGAGGAATAGGCGCGGCGCGTGACGCCGCTGGCGAGGAACGGCGCGAACAGCTCCGGAAACAAAGTGATGATGTCAAAACGCATGGCTTGGACCCTTCCTGCGCGGCATGGGCAGCGTCAACGAAACACAGGCCATCAATAATCCGTTTGCCAGTCGACCGTGATGCGGCGCTCCGACAATTCGACCTTGTCCACATAGGCCGACACAAAGGGAATCATGCGCTCCAGCGTTTTCCCATCTTCCTCGTAGGCAATCACCAGCACGGTCTGCGGGCCGGTCGACATCAGATCCTTGACCTGGCCCAGCACCACGCCTTCGCGGTTGATCACGTCCAGGCCCAGCAGGTCGACCCAGTAGTACTCATCCTCGGCGGCCTGGGGAAACTCGGCGCGCGAGACAAAAATGCGTGCGCCCTTGAGCGATTCGGCCGCCGTGCGATCGGCCACGGCCTCGGCCGTGGCGACAATCGAGCCCGAATGCTCGCGCGACTGCTTGACCGGCATCAGCACGGTGCCGGTGAACGTGCGCGCGCCGCGCTCGGACGGCTGCAGAAACCATTGCTTGGAAGACAGCAGCACTTCGGCGTCGGCACTGAAAGGCAGCACCTTGAACCAGCCCTTGACACCCCAGGCGTCCGCAATGCGGCCGACCTCTACGGCGTCGGCAGGCAGTTGAGCGGGTTCGAATACAGGAAGAAGGGCCATGGTGCTAGATCTTGATAAACAAAAAAAGGCGGGTTCCGCAAGCATAAGCCACGGAACCCGCCTTCAGGGAAGCGTCAGATTAAGCAGCTGCCTTGGAGGCTTGCTTGATCAGGCGGTCCACCGTAGGCGACGATTGTGCGCCCACGCTTTTCCAGTACGTCAGACGGTCTTGCGCAATGCGCAGACCTTCTTCGCCGCCACGTGCGGTTGGGTTGTAGAAACCCAGACGCTCGATGAAGGCGCCATCACGGCGGGTGCGCTTGTCAGCCACAACGATGTTGTAGAAAGGACGGGCCTTGGAGCCGCCGCGAGAAAGTCGAATGACGACCATAATTTATCCTTTGGGTGGTTTGCAGCAACTGCTGCAATGTTTTCTGCCACGTTGAGACACGCGACATGGCCACCCGGCCAGCGACACGCAGCAAAGCTCACGATTATATCTACTTCTTCTCTTTATGCCTAATATCCGCGCCAGCATCGAGTCGGACATCCCCGCCATCACCGCCATCTACCGCCACCACGTGCTGCACGGCACCGGCACTTTCGAGATTGACCCGCCCAGCGAGCAGGACATGGCCGCGCGCCGCGCCGACGTTCTGTCGCGCGGCCTGCCCTACCTCGTGGCCGAGGGCGAGGACGGCCAGATCCTGGGCTTCAGCTATGCCAACTGGTTCAAGCCGCGTCCAGCCTACCGCTTCTCGGCCGAAGACTCCATCTATGTGGCGGATTCCGCCCGCGGCCAGGGCCTGGGCCGCTTGCTGCTGCAGGCGCTGAGCGACCAGGCGCAGGCCGCAGGCGTGCGCAAGCTGCTGGCGGTGATCGGCGACTCCGCCAACGCCGGCTCCATCGGCGTGCACCGCGCAGCCGGCTTCAGCGAAATCGGCGTGATGCGCTCCATGGGCTGGAAATTCGACCGCTGGCTTGACATCGTGCTGATGGAAAAGACGCTGGGTGAAGGCGACTCCACGCCCCCTGTGTCCAAGGCGTAATCCCGGGCTAGCCGGGCGCAGGCTTCGCGCCAATAATGGCTCCATGAAAAGCAAGACCCTGGCCGCCTGGTTGGCCTTTATCGGCGGGCCGCTGGGCCTGCACCGTTTCTACCTCTACGGCCTTGCCGACTTGCGCGGCTGGCTGCTGCCGCTGCCCACGGCGCTGGGCGTCTACGGCATACAGCGCGTTCAGGCGCTGGGTCAGGACGACCAGCTCAGCTGGCTGCTGATTCCGCTGCTGGGCTTCACCATTGCGGCCTGCGCGCTGCGCGCCATTCTGTATGGTCTCATGCCTGCCGAGAACTGGAACGCCCGCTTCAACCCCGGAGCCGACGCCGACGCCGACCCGGGCCGCACGCATTGGCTCACGGTGTTCGGTATCGGTTTGTCGCTGATGCTGGGCGCGACGGTGCTGATGGCCAGCCTGGCCTACAGCTTTCAACATTACTTCGAATACCAGATCGAGGAAGCGCGCAGGATTTCGCAGCCGCAGAACTGAAGAGACCCGTAGATGAAAAAAGCCGTCGCCCCGAGGGGTGACGGCTTTTGCATGCTTGCGGCCGAAGATCAGAAGATCTGCAGGCTGACCCAGTAGGCAATCGAGGCGACAAACGCGCTGGCCGGAATGGTCAGCACCCAGGCCCAGATGATGTTGCCGGCGACGCCCCAGCGCACGGCGCTGGCACGCTGGGTCGAGCCCACGCCGACGATGGCACCGGTGATGGTGTGCGTGGTCGAGACCGGCACGCCCATGGCGGTGGCGATGAACAGCGTCAGCGCGCCACCGCTTTCCGCGCAGAAGCCGCCCACGGGCTTGAGCTTGGTGATCTTCTGGCCCATGGTCTTGACGATGCGCCAGCCACCGAACATCGTGCCCAGGCCAATGGCGATGTAGCAGGAAATGATGGTCCAGGTCGGCGGCGCCGCGTCGTTGACGCTGGTGTAGCCGGTGGCAATCAGCAGCAGCCAGATGATGCCAATGGTCTTTTGCGCATCATTGCCGCCGTGGCCCAGGCTGTAGGCACCGGCCGAAACCAGCTGCAGACGCCGGAACCACTTGTCGACCTTGTTGGGCCGAGCGCGCCGGCAGATCCAGGCGACCAGCACCATCATCAGCGAACCCAGCAAATAGCCCAGCAGCGGCGACACAAAGATGAAGGCCACGGTCTTCCAGATGCCGCTGGCAATCAGCGAACCCGCGCCGGCCTTGGCAATCACCGCCCCGACGATGCCGCCGATCAGCGCATGTGAGGAGCTGCTGGGAATGCCGTAGTACCAGGTGATCAGGTTCCAGGCAATCGCGCCGACGAGCGCGCCAAACACCACATGGGTGTCGACGATGCCCGGTTGCACGATGCCCTTGCCCACCGTCGCGGCAACGCTCAGGTGGAACACGAAGATCGCGACAACATTGAAGAAGGCGGCAAAGACCACGGCCTGCGCCGGTTTGAGCACGCCGGTGGAGACGACGGTCGCAATCGAGTTGGCCGCGTCGTGAAAGCCGTTCATGAAGTCGAACAGCAAGGCCAGCGCCACCAGCAAGACCACGACCCAGAGGGCGGCTTGTACGGTTTCCATTACGTCAGGACTCCGCGCCGTGTCAGGAATTCTCGAGGACGATGCCCTCGATGTGATTGGCCACGTCCTCACACTTATCGGTGATGGTCTCAAGCAGTTCGTAGATCGCCTTGAGCTTGATCACTTCACGCACATCGGGCTCTTCGCGGAACAGCTTGCTCATGGCCGAACGCATCACGCGGTCGGCGTCGGATTCCAGACGGTCGATTTCCTCGCAGGTCTTGAGCGCGGCTTCGGCGGTGTTGGCGTCGGAGATGCGGTCCAGCATCTTGACGGCGTCACGCACGCGTTCGCAGCACTTGACGCTCAGGTCGGTCAGGCGCGTGATTTCTTCTGTCATATGACGCACGTCATAAAGCGCCATGGTCTCCGCCGAGTCCTGGATCAGGTCGGCCACGTCGTCCATGGTGTTGATCAGCGAGTGGATCTGCTCACGATCCAGCGGGGTGATGAAGGTCCGGTGCAAGGCCTTGTTCACGTCGTGCGTCACACGGTCGGCAGCGCGCTCGGCGTTGTCGACATCCTGCCCATACTTCTCACGCAGATGCAGGTCGTTGTAGTTCGCCACCAGCTGCGAGAACGCATGCGCGGCTTCGACGATGCGATCCGCGTGCTGGTTGAACATTTCGAAAAAATTACCTTCGCGTGGCAGCAGCTTGCCAAATAGCATGGGATTCCTTACCAGGTTTTCTGACGGACACGCAGGCGAACATACACACACACGAATGCTGGGCAGGGGCTTGCCGGCGTCAACGGGGCGAAGTGTACTCCCGGCAATGTAAGCGTCTCGTAATCGAACGCATCTGCCATGAAAGACCGCTTGTGCAAACCCTGGCGCCTTGGCGGAGGGGCCCGGAAATCACGGCGGGCTGCGGCTTGCAGCGCTGTAGTCATAAAACCAACAGCCGAAAAAAAATCACGACGGGACGGCGCGGAACACCCCGAATGTGACAGGCTTCAGCGTCTATTTCGACTCAAAAGACAAAAATATGTCATAAGACATTGCATGTTTTTTGCAGTGTCGCGGGCAACCGAAAAGCACCGAAAATAAACACGTTGAATCGCGCAAAAACGCATCGATTTTCTAGCGCAATTGCTGCAAACCGAAGCGCCCCAGCGCAGGCCTGGCTGTGAAATCTCAGGACAAATGGGAAAGCTATGCGCGATCCGCCTGGCGCGGCGTTCCTATTGCCATGGAGGCGCTGACCGAACGCAGCGCTGCGGCAAACACATTCACTTCAGCGTATTCGGCGCCCGACTCGCGCCGGAACAGCGTGATCGGCGGCAGGCTCCAGTCAAAGCGATGCGCGACCATGGCCACGCCCGCAATGCGCACCAGTTCCTCGGCCACATCAAGCGGCACGATGGACACCGCGCGCTCATTGGCCGCCACCAGCTCGCCAATCACCTTGGCCGACAGGCTTTCGACAAACGGCGGCGGCGGCTTGACGCCGGCGCGCAAGAAGAAATCGGTGATCTGCTCGCGCATCGGCGTGCTGCGCGGCCCCAACACCCAATCCAGTTCGGTCAGCTCATTCCACTGCAGCGGGCGTCGCGCCAGCCGCGCCGCCAGGCGGCGGTGGGCAATGAGACGGGGCTCCTGCGCATACAGGATCTCATGGCGCAACTGCGACATGTCGAGCACCGCGGACGTGCGGCCGATCACGCAGTCAAGCGCATGCGCGCGCAGCTTCTGCAGCAGTTGGTCGCTGGTGTCTTCATACAGGGTGACCGTGACTTCCCGGCCTTGCGCGCGGGTGCGCGCTATGGCCGCCGCCAGCAGCTTGCCCGGCAGGAAAGGAATCACGCCCACATGCAGGTGCGCCGCGCGTCCCTGGCCCACGGCCTCGATGTCATCGGCCCAATGCCGCAGATCGGCAAGCATGGTCTCGCAGCGCGACAGCACCAGCTCCCCGGTCGGCGTGGGCAACATGCCCTGCGAAGTGCGCTGGAACAGCGGCGCGCCAAACAGCGCTTCGAGCTCCGCCAGGCTCTGGGTCACGGCGGGCTGGCTGGTCGCCATCTGCTCGGCCACCCGGGTCAGCGAGCGGTGCGCGCGTATCGCCTGCAGCAGCAGCAGGTGCTTCATCCTGAGACGGGTGGCGAGGCGCTGGGCCAGGCCCGCGCCCGGCAGCTCCGGAGTGCGTGATGGCATAAGAAGATTCATATGGATATATATGAATTACAAATTATCTACTTATGAGCCAGCTTGACAATCACCCCCATCAAGACAAAAAGCAGAGGGGAGAACAATGGAACAGGTCTATGTCTGGGCGGCCATAGGAGCCATCGTCGCGGGCTTTGTGCAGGGGCTGTCCGGCTTTGCCTTCGGCATGGTGGCGATGTCCTTCTGGGTCTGGACGCTGGAGCCGCGGCTGGCGGCCGCGCTGACGGTGTTCGGCGCGCTGACCGGCCAGATCATTGCCGCCTTGAGCGTGCGGCGCGGCTTCGACTGGAAGCTGCTGCTGCCGTTCGTGCTGGGCGGCCTGGCAGGCGTTCCATTGGGCGTGGCGGTTCTTCCGCACCTGAGCATCCATTGGTTCAAGCTGCTGCTGGGCACGCTGCTGGTGATCTGGTGCCCCTGCATGCTGTTTGCCGGCAAGCTGCCGCGCTGGAAGGCCGGCGGGCGCATCGGCGATGCACTGGCCGGCATGGTCGGCGGCGTCATGGGCGGAATCGGCGGCATGACCGGCGCCGTGCCCACGCTGTGGTGCACCCTCAAGGGCTTCGACAAGGACGCCCAGCGCGCGGTGATACAGAACTTCAACCTGTCCATGCTGCTGGTCACCATGGGAACCTATCTCGTCACCGGCATCGTCACCCGCGACATGCTGCCCTTCTTCGCCATCGTTGCACCGGCCATGCTGGTGCCCACGCTGCTGGGGACAAAACTCTATGTGCGGCTGAGCGAAGCGCGGTTTCGCCAGATGGTGTTGCTGCTGCTCACCAGCTCGGGCATCGCACTGATGGCCTCGGCCCTGCCCCATTTCCTCGGCGCCCGCACCCTGGGCTCGGGTTGAGGCCTACTTCTCGCCGGCTTCCTCGTCCCACTTCCTCAGCAGGGCCAGCTTCTCGGCAATCTTGCTTTCCAGGCCGCGCGGCACGGGCCGGTACCAGCCGGGCTCGGCCAGGCCGTCGGGCAGATAGGTTTCACCCGCCGCATAGGCATTGGGCTCGTCGTGCGCATAGCGGTATTCGTGGCCGTAACCCAGCTCCTTCATCAGCTTGGTCGGCGCATTGCGCAGATGCACCGGCACTTCGCGGCTCTTGTCCTGCTTCACGAAGGCCTTGGCCTGGTTGTAGGCGTTGTAGCCGGCATTGCTCTTGGCCGCGATCGCCAGATAGATCACCGCCTGGCCCAGCGCCAGCTCGCCTTCGGGGCTGCCCAGCCGCTCGTAGGTCAGCGCGGCGTCGTTGGCAATCTGCATGGCCCGCGGGTCGGCCAGGCCTATGTCTTCCCAGGCCATGCGCACGATGCGCCGCGCCAGATACCTTGCATCGGCGCCGCCGTCCAACATGCGCGTGAGCCAGTAAAGCGCGGCATCGGGATGCGAGCCGCGCACCGACTTGTGCAGCGCCGAAATCTGGTCGTAGAAATTGTCGCCGCCCTTGTCGAAGCGCCTGGCGTTCAGCGTCAGCGCATTTTCCAGGAACTCGGCCGTGATCTGCGTGATGCCCGAGGTCCTGGCCGCGGTGCCGGTCTGCTCGAGCAGGTTGAGGAAGCGGCGCGCGTCGCCATCGGCATAGCCAATGATGGTGTCCACGGCCTTGTCGTCGAACGCCAGCTCGCCCAGCGCCTTTTCCTGGGTGCGCTGCAGCAGCAGCCTGAGCTCGTCATCGCTCAGCGACTTGAGCACGTAGACCTGGGCGCGCGACAGCAGGGCCGAGTTGACTTCGAACGACGGGTTCTCGGTGGTCGCGCCAATGAAGGTCACCAGGCCGCTTTCGGCATAGGGCAGCAGCGCATCCTGCTGGGACTTGTTGAAGCGGTGGATCTCGTCGACAAACAGGATGGTGTGCTTGCCCAGCGCCAGGTTCTGCTGGGCCAGCTCCATGGCGGCGCGGATATCCTTGACGCCCGAGAACACCGCGGACAGCGCGATGAACTCGCACTTGAAAGCCGTGGCCGTGAGGCGCGCCAGCGTGGTCTTGCCGACGCCGGGAGGCCCCCAGAAAATCATCGAATGTGGCTTGCCCGACTGGAAGGCCAGGCGCAGCGGCTTGCCTTCGCCCAGCAGGTGCGACTGGCCGACGACGTCGTCCAGGGTTCTGGGCCTCAAGGCTTCGGCCAGGGGTGCCACGGGGTCCTGTGCAAACAGATCAGACATGGCGGCTCCGCGCAAAACAGGGGGCAGACCGGCACAGGCACGGAGCCAGGGACAGGGAAAAAGGAAAAGGAGACATGACCATGGCAGCGGGTGGCGCGACAGCAAAGCACGGCACACTAGCTTAGCCGTTTGGCCGCGGCGCGGCACAGGCAGCGGTCAATAGGCCCTTGGCGCCGACCCGCAGGTACGCGCGCAGCAAGCTTGCATACTTTGCGGTTTTCGCCACATCCGCCATACCTTCAGTGGGTGCCCACTTAGAATTCCCCCCTCTTCACTGCCCTCATGGGCAGATGGGTGGTCACTCCACCGGTGTTTTTCGCGGCCCTCTGGGGCCCCACCCCTTTCCCATCTATGCAGACCCTACAAACACGCGACCTGGTCGCGCTTGGCTTTCTGACTTTTGCGCTCTTTCTGGGCGCCGGCAACATCATCTTCCCGCCTATGGTGGGCCTGGCCGCGGGTGAGAACCTGTGGAGCGCGGCGCTGGGCTTTCTGCTCACGGGCGTGGGCCTGCCGCTGCTGACCGTGGTCGCGCTGGCGCGCGTGGGCGGTGGCATGGATGCCATCACCGCGCCGCTGGGCCGCGTGGGCGGCATTCTGTTGGGCGTTGCCGTCTATCTGACCATAGGCCCGCTGTTCGCCACGCCGCGCACCGCCACCGTCTCGTTCGAGATGGGACTGGCGCCTTTCATGGGCCACGGCGCGGGCGCGCTGCTGATCTATACCGCATCCTATTTCGGTCTGGTCATGCTGCTGGCGCTGTTCCCGGGCAAGCTCATGGACAACGTCGGCAAGATGATCACGCCGGTGCTGATCCTGGCGCTGGCGGTGCTGGGCGGAGCGGCGTTTCTTCTGCCCGCGGGCAGCATGCTGCCCAGCGCGGGCGACTACCAGCAGGCAGCGCTGGCCGAAGGCTTCACCCAGGGCTACCAGACGATGGACGCGCTGGGCGCGCTGGTGTTCGGCATCGTGATCGTCAACGCCATCAAGGACACGGGCGTGACCGATGCGCGGCTGCAGACGCGCTACGCCATCATTGCGGGAATGATTGCCGCCGTCGGCCTGTGCCTGGTCTATGTCTCGCTGATGTACCTGGGCGCGCACAGCGGCTCGATGGTGCCCGAGGCCAGCAGCGGCGTGCAGATCCTGACGACCTATGTGCAGCACACCTTCGGCACGGCCGGCATGGTGCTGCTGGCGGCCGTGATCATCCTCGCCTGCCTGACCACAGGCGTGGGCCTGGTCAGTGCCTGCGCGACCTATTTCAGCGCACTGGTGCCGGGCTCGTCCTACCGCGGCATGGTGATCGCGCTGAGTCTGGTGAGCCTGCTGTTTGCCAACCAGGGGCTGGAGCAGCTCATCACGGTTGCCGTGCCGGTGCTGGTGGCCATCTATCCCATGGCCATTGCACTGGTCTGCCTGAGCCTGCTGTCGGGCATCTGGAAATCCGCGCCACGCGTGTTCGTGCCGGTGATGCTGGTCGCGCTGGTCTTCGGCCTGCTCAACACCGTGCAGACCCTGGGCCTGAGCCGCTGGACGCCCGAATGGCTCGATCAGCTGCCGGGCAGCGCGATGGGCCTGGGCTGGCTGCTGCCGGTGGCAGGCACGCTGCTGGCCTGCGCAATGCTCGACAGGCTGCAGCCGGTGCGGGTGCGCGCTTAAAGAACGCTGGAAATCAGGGCGCGAGCACGTCCGCGCCCTTGGGGGCCACGAACTTGAAGGTTTCGGCCGGCAGACTGGCGCTGGTCTGCACGTTGGCAAAGCGCATCAGCGAGCGCTGGCCGAAGCTGTCGAGCATGTCGATGGCCGCGAGCTTCTCGCCCGCAAAGCCCACGCGCACGCTCTTGAGTTGACCGTCCTTGGCCTTGGGCAGAGCCTCCACCCATTGCAGGCCGTCCTGGTCGGGCGCGGCCTTGAGATCGAAATCGGCGCGCAAGGCCTGCACGCTGGCCGCCGAGGCCAGGATGGCGGCGGGCGTGGCGTCCAGCACCTTGGCCTGGGCGCGCTGCGTGACCTGGTTCAGGTCGGCGTCATACATCCACAGCGTCTTGCCGTCGGCGACGATCACCTGTTCAAACGGCTTGCGGTATTCGAACTTGAAGCGCCCCGGCCGCTGGAACGAGAACTGGCCGCTGGAGGTCTTGCTGCGCGCCGCCTGGCCATCCTTGGACGGTGAAGTCACGGTCTGGGTGAAATCGGCCTTGCCGGCCTGCGCGCCCTGCATGAAGGCCTCGAGGCTTTGCAGGCCGTCGGCCTGGGCCAGACCGGCGCCGGCCACCAACAGGATACTGGTCAAAAATCGCTTCATACACTCTCCATCCAATGGCCCGGGGCCCTATTCGTTGCGCGCCGGCACCAGCACCTCGCGCTGGCCGCTGGTCGTGAGGGAACTCACCAGACCGGCTTTTTCCATGTCTTCAAGCAGGCGCGCCGAGCGGTTGTAGCCAATGCGCAGCTTGCGCTGCACGTACGAGATGCTGGCCTTGCGGTCCTTGAGGACCACTTCGACTGCTTGGTCATACATGGGGTCCTTTTCGCCGTTTCCATCCCCATCGCCGCCGATTTCGCCATCGCCATCGGCGACGCCGCCTTCAAGCACGCCGTCGATGTAGTCGGGCTCGCCCTGCTCCTTGAGATAGTTGACGACGCGGTGCACTTCCTCGTCGCTGACAAAGGCGCCGTGCACGCGGATCGGCAGGCCGGTGCCGCTGGCCATGTACAGCATGTCGCCCATGCCCAGCAGGGCTTCGGCGCCCATCTGGTCGAGCACGGTGCGGCTGTCGATCTTGCTGCTGACCTGGAAGGCAATGCGGGTCGGGATGTTGGCCTTGATCAGGCCGGTGATCACGTCGACGCTGGGGCGCTGGGTGGCGAGAATCAGGTGGATGCCCGCGGCGCGCGCCTTCTGCGCCAGGCGCGCGATCAGCTCCTCGATCTTCTTGCCGACAACCATCATCAGGTCGGCCAGCTCATCAATGACGATCACGATGTGCGGCAGGCGATCCAGCGGCTCGGGCGACTCGGGCGTGAGGCTGAACGGGTTGTAGATGAAGCTTTCCTTGGCCTTGGCTTCGTCTATTTTTGCGTTGTAGCCCGCCAGATTGCGCACGCCCAGCTTGCTCATCAGCTTGTAGCGGCGCTCCATTTCGGCAACGCACCAGGTCAGGCCGTTGGCGGCCTGCTTCATGTCGGTGACCACCGGGCAAAGCAGATGCGGAATGCCTTCGTAGACCGACATTTCCAGCATCTTCGGATCGATCATCAGCAGACGCACATCGCGCGCCTCGGCCTTGTACAGCAGCGACAGGATCATGGCGTTGATCCCCACCGACTTGCCCGAACCGGTCGTTCCGGCGACCAGCACATGCGGCATCTTGGCCAGATCGGCCACCACCGGGTTGCCGACGATGTCCTTGCCCAGGCCCATGGTCAGCATGCTCTTGGCATCGTGGTAGACCTTGGAGCCCAGCACTTCGGACAGGCGTATCGACTGGCGCTTGGCGTTGGGCAGCTCCAGCGCCATGTAGTTCTTGCCGGGAATGGTTTCGACCACGCGCACCGACACCAGCGACAGCGAGCGCGCGAGATCCTTGCCCAGGCCCACGACCTGCGAGCCCTTGACGCCGGTGGCCGGCTCGATCTCGTAGCGCGTGATCACCGGGCCGGGCATGGCCGCGACCACGCGCACCTCGACGCCGAAATCCTTGAGCTTCTTCTCTATCATGCGGCTGGTCATTTCCAGCGTATCGGGCGAGACGGTTTCCTGGCGCTGCTGCGCGGCGTCAAGCAGGTCGACCTGGGGCAGCTTGGTGTCGGGCAGTTCGTGGAACAGCGGCTTTTGCTTTTCCTTGATCACGCGCTCGCTGGGCGCGGCCGCCGGCTCCATGACCGGCTCGATGATCTGCACCGGCTGCGGATGGCTTTCGACGCTTTCGGTGCGCTCTTCCTGCACATCGACCTGGCGGGCGCGCGCGGCCTTGCGGCCGACGGCGACATCCTTGGCCTTTTCATGCTGGGCGCGGCTCACGCGCACCATCGAATAGATGCGCTTGCCCATGCGCTCGGCAAGCTGGCCCCAGGAAAAACCGAACACCAGCGCTGCGCCCAGCACCAGCAGCACGATGCCGGCCAGGCCCGAGCCGGTGAAACCCAGCCATTGCATGCCGTGCAAGCCAAATACATAGCCGACGACGCCGCCGGCGTGTCCCGGCAGCAGCGATTCGAAACGGTACATGCGCGACCACTCCAGCGAAGTGCTGGCCAGCATCAGCAGCGTCAGCCCGCCCCAGAAGCGCAGGCGGCGCAGCCACAGCGGGTCGGCCGGCGCCACGCCGCCACGCGTCCAGCGCAGCAGCGAACCCAGCCAGTTGCTGACCGCGGCCAGCACCAGCCACCAGACCGAGAAGCCGAAACCGAAATAGCAGGTGTCGGCCAGCCAGGCGCCCGAGCGTCCCACCCAGTTGTGCACCCAGCGGCCTTCGAGCGCGCCCGAGGTCGACCAGGCCGGGTCCTGCGGCGAGTAGCTCAGCAGCGACAGCAGCAGAAATACCAGCGCCAACAGCCCCACGATGAGGCTGACTTCATGGCCAAAGCGGGCCAGGCCGGTGCGGGTGGATGATTTCCCTGAGGAACCGTTCAGGGCATTCAATGTGTAAGTCATACGCAAGCGGGAGCTTACCCCACCGCCCGCCCGCGCACAGGGCTTGGTGTGTCGGCGAAAGCAGACACTTGCAACAAGACGTTCCAATTTCAAGCATTTGATGATTTTTTACAATCCCGGTGATTGACGGACTGGGCATACGGAAACTTCTGCTGCGGGGGATACTCCACCATCCGTCTTATTGATGAACCTCCACATGCCAACCGCCGGCATGTTTTCCATGAGTGCAACGATGTCCACTACGCAACACGCCAAAGTTCTGATCCTCGGCTCCGGCCCCGCCGGCTACTCGGCCGCCATCTATGCCGCCCGCGCGAACCTCAAGCCGCTGCTCGTGACCGGCATGGCCCAGGGCGGCCAGCTGATGACGACCACCGACGTGGACAACTGGCCCGCCGACGTGATGGGCGTGCAGGGTCCCGAGCTGATGCAGCGTTTCCAGCAGCACGCCGAGCGCTTCCAGACGCAGATCGTTTTCGACCACATCAACAAGGTCGACTTCAGCCAGCGCCCGTTCACGCTGACCGGCGATTCGGGCACCTACACCTGCGACGCGCTGATCATTGCCACCGGCGCTTCGGCCAAATACCTGGGACTGCCATCCGAGCAGGCGTTCATGGGCCGCGGCGTTTCGGGCTGCGCGACCTGTGACGGCTTCTTCTATCGCGAGCAGCCGGTGTGCGTGGTCGGCGGCGGCAATACGGCCGTGGAAGAAGCGTTGTATCTGTCCAACATCGCCAGCAAGGTCACGCTGGTCCACCGCCGCGACAAGTTCAAGGCCGAGCCCATCCTGGTCGACAAGCTGCATGAAAAGGTCAAGGCCGGCAAGATCGAGCTCAAGACCCATTTCACGCTGGACGAAGTGCTGGGCGACCAGTCGGGCGTGACCGGCATACGCCTCAAGAGCACCCAGGACGGCCACACCGAGGACATTGCGCTGCAAGGCTGCTTCATTGCCATCGGTCACTCGCCCAACACCGACATCTTCCAGGGCCAGCTGGAAATGGAGAACGGCTACATCGTGACCCAGGGCGGCCTCAAGGGCTTTGCCACGCAGACCAGCGTTCCGGGCGTGTTTGCCGCCGGCGACGTGCAGGACCATGTCTACCGCCAGGCGATCACCAGCGCCGGCACGGGCTGCATGGCCGCACTCGACGCCCAGCGTTTCCTTGAGCAGGAATAAGGTCTTTGGCTGGCCGGCATCTGGCCGGCCGCGCCTATAATCGCAGGCTTTGCTGAATTTGCACATGCCCTTTCAGGGGTTGTAATGGTTCAACGACGGGTTACCGCCACCCGAATTCTGGCGAGGTGAGGCCATGGGCACGACCGGCACAACTGTGCAGGGCTGGTGACCACGGCTGTAAAAAACTATCGGAGTGTCCTCATGGCACGCGTATGTGATGTAACGGGCAAGAAGCCCATGGTGGGAAACAATGTTTCCCACGCCAACAACAAGACCAAGCGTCGTTTCCTGCCTAACCTGCAGTACCGTCGTTTCTGGGTGGAAACCGAGAACCGTTGGGTGCGCCTGCGCGTTTCCAGCGCTGCTCTGCGCCTGATCGACAAGAACGGTATCGACGCCGTGCTCGCAGACCTGCGTGCCCGTGGCCAAGCCTAATTCCCTGAAGGAGAAATACCATGGCATCTAAAGGCGGACGCGACAAGATCAAGCTGGAATCCACTGCGGGTACCGGTCACTTCTACACCACTACCAAGAACAAGAAGACAATGCCTGAAAAGATGTTGATCATGAAGTTCGATCCCAAGGCTCGCAAGCATGTCGAGTACAAGGAAATGAAGCTCAAGTAAGCGCTTCACGAGAGCGGCTGCGGCTCAGGCAGCACCCTCTCAAGCTTCTTGAAAAAGGACACTTCGGTGTCCTTTTTTCATGGGCGCACACATTGCACTCCCCGGGCAACCAGGGCACAGCCTCCTTTGCTCCGTATTGCGGCCTCATCCAAGTGAGCGCACACTAGCAATGAGCGGCAGGCACGGCAATGAATGGGAGGTCATTCGGCTGCTGCAGACCGTCCCGTGGAGCGCAAATGAAACGCTACATCATTCTGAAATACGTCTATCAGCGCCGCATCAGCAAACGTGAACTCGATACCGGCATACTCTCGCTGGAAAGCGCGCTGCCCGCGGTATCCACCGAGCACCTGCCCGAACATGCGGTCAGCGAGCTGAAGAACGATCCCCAGGTGCAATTGGTGGCGCCCACCATGCCCACGCGGCTGATCAGCCCGGTGGAGGTCAAGCCCGTGCCGCCGCGCACGGCGCTGGCCAGCAACTGGGGCATCAAGGCCGTGCGTGCAGACAAGAGCCGTTACGACGGCGCCGGGGTCAGCATTGCCGTGCTCGACACCGGCATAGACCGCGACCACCCCGCGTTTGCCGGCATGACGCTGGTCGAGAAGGACTTCAGCGACTACGGCAACGGCGACCGCAACGGCCATGGAACCCATTGCGCAGGCACCATCTTCGGTCGCAACGACGGCCAGCAGCGCGTGGGCGTGGCACGCGGCGTGGAGCGCGCGCTGATAGGCAAGGTGCTGGGCGACGATGGCGCGGGCCAGTCGGAAATGGTGTTTCACGCGCTCACCTGGGCGATGGAGCAGCAGGCCAACATCATCTCCATGTCGCTGGGCTTTGATTTTCCGGGCATGGTCTCGCGCCTCATGGCCGACGGCTGGCCGCTGGACATGGCGACATCCACGGCGCTGGAAGCC
The DNA here is from genome assembly GCA_037968595.1 of Comamonas sp. Classification (GTDB taxonomy): domain Bacteria; phylum Pseudomonadota; class Gammaproteobacteria; order Burkholderiales; family Burkholderiaceae_C; genus Comamonas. The sequence goes on along the minus strand of JBBKVU010000372.1, from coordinate 4,488 downwards.
TATGGCGGCAACCTGCGCATGTTCGATGCCATCATGGCCGTGCTCAAGGCCCAGGCGGCGTTTGGCGTGGCGCCGCTGGTGATTGCCGCGGCCGGCAACGAGAGCCGGCGCGCGCTCAAGCGCGACTACCGGATTGCCACTTCGCTGCCGGCCTCGGCCGACGATGTGATCTCGGTGGCGGCCGTCGGGCGCACCGACGGCAAGTTCATGGTCGCGGACTTCTCCAACATCCAGGCGCGGCTGGCGGCGCCGGGTGTCGACATCACCTCGGCCTGGCCCGGAGGCGGACTGCGCACCATCAGCGGCACCAGCATGGCCTGCCCGCATGTGGCCGGCGTCGCCACGCTGTGGTGGCAGTTCCTGCGCCAAGCAGACATCAAGCCCACGGCACGCAATGTCTCGGCGCGGCTGATCTCGAACGCGCGCAAGAACGTGTTTGTCGCCAACACCGATGAATCCGATGTGGGCCAGGGCCTGGTCACGGCGCCGTAGTCAGACGCGCACCGCGCGCAGCGCGATCGAGAACTCCTGCAGCACGTGGATATTGCTGGCCTCGGCCTTGCGGCACCAGGCGCGCAGGTCGGCCGTGAGCTGTTCGCGCGTATGCGAAGTGTTGAGCCACAGCTGGCGCAGTTCCTCGCGCATGGTCAGCATCTGGTCGATCACCGGGTGGGCCGCGCGCACCTGGGCAATCTGCGCACGCGCGCGCTGCGGCAGCCGCTCCTGGTCGCGCACCAGGGAGCGCCGTACAGATTTGAGCAGCGAGACCTGCTCGCGGTCCGCGCGCCGCGCCTTGAGCCCCTCGACTTCGGCCGCGCAGGCCGCGCGCAGGCCGCGCGCATAGCGCGCCATGGCCTCGTAGCGGTGGGCAATCAGCGCTTCCAGCGTGGCTTCATCGGCTTCGGCCCGGACTTCGCCTTCCTGCCAGCGCGGCGGCAGCTTCCTGACGCGCGCCCAGCCCAGGCCCTGCAGCAGCCGGATGTAGAGCCAGCCGATGTCGAACTCATGGCGCTTGACCGAGAACTTGGCCGCGGTCGGATAGGTATGGTGGTTGTTGTGCAGCTCTTCGCCGCCTATCAGCAGGCCCCAGGGCGAAATGTTGCGGCTCGCATCCTTGACCTCGAAGTTGCGGTAGCCCCAGTAATGGCCTATGCCGTTGACCACGCCTGCGGCCCAGAACGGAATCCAGGCCATCTGCACCGCCCACAGCGCCAGGCCCGCAAAGCCGAACAGCAGCAGGTTCACGACCAGCAGCAGCGCGATGCCCAGGCCGGGAAAGCGGCTGTAGACATGGCGCTCCAGCCAGTCGTCGGGCGTGCCCTGGCCGTAGCTGCTGAGGGTCTGCGCATTGGTGGTCTCGCTGCGATAGAGCTCGGCGCCCTGCCACAGCACGGCGCGCAGGCCGCGCTGCTGCGGGCTGTGCGGATCATCGGCGGTTTCGCATTTGGCATGGTGCTTGCGATGCACCGCCACCCATTCGCGCGTGACCATGCCCGTGGACAGCCACAGCCAGAAGCGGAAGAAATGCGAGGGAACGGGGCCTAGCTCGAGCGCGCGGTGGGTCTGGCAGCGGTGCAGGAACACCGTGACCGCGACAATGGTGAGATGGGTGGTGACCAGCGCGACCAGCAGCAACTGCCACCAGGAAAGCCGCAGCAGCCCATGACCCAGCCAGTCGAGCATGGCACTGGCGAGCCCTCCGTTGAAATTCCACATGGCGCAACCTTCCCAAAAAGCAACACCGCCTGAAAAAGCGGTGTTTCATTTTAGGGCGCAGCCCTGTCGTGATGCCTGCCAATTACCTGAACTTACAGGTCATTGGCAACAAAAGGCTACTTGCGCACCCACACAGCGGCAAAGAAGCCGTCGGTTTGATGCAGATGCGGCCACATGCGCAGATAGCGACCACCCGACTCGCCGCCGCTGCACAGGCTGGCCGCCGCCGCCACCTTGAGCTGCTCGAGCACGTCGGCGGCTTCGAGGGGAACGAAGTCGGGATGGGCGGCGCTGAACGCTTCGGCAATGGCCTCGTTTTCCTCGGGCAGGATGGAGCAGGTGGCGTAGACCAGGCGGCCGCCCGACTTCACCAGACGCGCGGCGCTGTCGAGAATCGAGGCCTGCTTGACGGTCAGCTCGGCAATCGCTTCTTCCGACTGACGCCACTTGAGATCGGGGTTGCGGCGCAGCGTGCCCAGGCCCGAGCAGGGAGCATCTACCAGCACGCGGTCGATCTTGCCCGACAGGCGCTTGACGCGTTCGTCGCGCTCATGGGCAATGGCCGCCGGATGCACGTTCGACAGTCCGCTGCGAGCCAGGCGCGGCTTGAGCGCTTCAAGGCGGTGACCGGACACGTCAAACGCATACAGCCGGCCGGTGCTGCGCATGCTTGCGCCCAACGCCAGCGTCTTGCCGCCCGCACCCGCGCAGAAGTCCACCACCATCTCGCCGCGCTTGGCGTCCAGCAACAGGGCCAGCAGCTGCGAGCCTTCGTCCTGGACTTCGATGGCGCCGCGCATGAACACGTCGTAGCGCGTCAGCGCCGGCTTGCCTTCGACCCGCAGGCCCCAGGGAGAGAACGGCGTGGGCACGGAGCGGATGCCGGCCTTGGCCAGCTCCTTTTGCACGTCGGCGCGCTTGTCCTTCAAGGCGTTGACGCGCAGGTCGAGCGGAGCGCCCTCTTCCATGCTTTGCGCCAGCGGCCAGAAGCCGTCGCCCAGCTGGGCCTTGAGAGGCTCGACCAGCCATGCCGGCATGTTGTGGCGATGCGGCTCCATCAGCTCTTCAGGCTTGACGGCGTCGCACTGGGCAAGCCAGGCAATTTCCTGGTCGTTGAGCGCGGCCTTGAGAAAGTCGCGCGGGCCGTGGTAACCCAGGATCGCCAGGCGGCGCTCGCGCGGACCGCTGCCCGAACGCGCAAGGCTTTCAAACAGCAGTTTCTTGCGCAGCACGGTGTAGGCCGTTTCGGCCAGGGCGGCGCGCTCGCGCTGGCCCAGTCCACGGTTTTCACGGAAAAAGCGGGACACGACGGCATCGGCCGGGTGTTCAAATGTCAGGGTGCGCTTGACCAGTTCGGAGCAAGCATCAAGTAGGGCGTTGGGATGCATGGGGGCGATTGTCCCATTTGCGGAGTGTCCCCGGCATTCGCTGGTACTGTGCGCATTTCAGCGCCACCGCCAACCATGAACGCCACCGACTCCGACCTGCCCCCGATCAACGCCACGCCGCCCGGCCTGTACCGCCACTACAAAGGCGGCCTCTACCATGTGATCGACATGGTGCGCCACAGCGAAACCCTCGAAGCCATGACGCTGTACCGCGCGCTGTACGGCGCGCGCGGCCTGTGGGTGCGGCCCGCGGCGATGTTTGGCGAAAGCGTGGAAATCGACGGCCAGCAACAGTTGCGGTTCACGCGGCTGGGCGACTATTCGCCAGAAGCCGAAAGCGCCGCGCGGTCGTGACGCGTAGCCAGCCCTCGAGGTCAGGCAAGCTCAGGGCAAACGGCGACAAACCGTTCGTGGTGAGCCCGTCGAACCATGAACGGCCTGTGCTCAGGCTCAGGGCGATGGCTGTCGTCAGGGCTGCTTGCTGAGCCAGTTCGCCACCGCCAGCGGGTAGATCGCGTGTTCCTGCACCAGCACGCGCGCGGCCAGCGTCTGCGCGCTGTCGCCTGGCAGCACCGGCACCACGGCCTGCTCCAGGATGGGGCCTACGTCCAGCTCGGCAGTAACTTCATGCACCGTGGCGCCGGCAAACTTGCAGCCTGCATCGATCGCGCGCTGGTGGGTATGCAGGCCGGTGAAGGCCGGCAGCAAGGAGGGGTGGATATTGACCAGCCGCCCTGCATAATGGCTGACGAAGGCGGGTGTCAGAATGCGCATGAAGCCGGCCAGCACCACCAGCGCGGGCTGGTACTGGTCTATGACTTCGCTCAGACGCGCGTCAAACGCTTCGCGGCTGGCAAAGGTCTTGTGGTCAAGCACGTCGGTGGCAATGCCCTGCTGACGCGCGAACTCGAGGCCCTTGGCGTCGGCCTTGTTGCTGATGACCGCGGCGACGCGCGCGTTCAAGGTATGGGCCCAGTCCTGTTGCTGGGCGGCCTGCACGATGGCTGCCATGTTGGAGCCGCCGCCAGAGATCAAAATCACGATGTTTTTCATTGCCACCGATTGTCTCATCCATGCCCTTTGACCCACGCTCCACTCCGCTCAATCCCGTTCAGGCCCGGGTGCTTGCCACGCTGATGGAAAAGGCCCGCACCGTGCCCGACAGCTATCCGCTGTCGCTCAACGCCCTGCTCAACGGCTGCAACCAGAAAAGCAGCCGCGATCCCGTGATGGAACTCGATGAAGCCGACGTCCAGCAGGCGCTGGACGATCTGCTGCGCCAGAGCCTGGTCACGCCCGTCAGCGGCAACCGCACCCAGCGCTGGGAACATAACTTCCCGCGCGGCGTGGGCGTGCCCGAGCAGTCGGCGGTGCTGCTGTCGCT
>JBBKVU010000371.1:0-5162 GCA_037968595.1 Comamonas sp. | reverse complement strand
CCCGCGGCGGCCCCGGCGGCCGCAGCTCCGGCTGGCGCAGCACCGGCTGCCGCAGCTCCCGCAGCTGACAAGTAAAGGCTTCCGTCATGGCCAAGTTTTTTATTGAGCGCCCCATCTTTGCATGGGTGATCGCGCTGTTCATCATTGTGATGGGCGCGGTATCACTCACGCAGCTGCCGATTGCGCAATACCCGCCGGTGGCCCCTCCGGCCATCGTCATCAGCACCGCCTACCCCGGTGCTTCCGCCCAGACCCTGGAAGACAGCGTGCTGTCCGTGATCGAGCGCGAGATGAACGGCTCGCCCGGACTGCTCTATATGGAGTCCGTGGCCCAGGCCAACGGCACGGGCTCGATCACCGTGAGCTTTGCCCAGGGTACCAACCCCGAGCTGGCCCAGGTCGACGTGCAAAACCGCCTGTCGCGCGCCACGCCGCGCCTGCCCGCAGCCGTGACCCAGCAGGGCGTGAAGGTCGACAAGTCGGCCGCCAACTTCCTGCTGTTCGCGATGCTGGCGTCGAAGAACCCTGAATGGGATACGACGGCCCTGGGCGATTACGCGACCCGCAACCTGGTACCCGAACTCCAGCGCGTCACCGGCATCGGCCAGGTGCAGCTGTTCGGCTCCGAACAGGCGATGCGCATCTGGATCGACCCCGCCAAGCTGCAGGGCTTCAACCTGTCCTCGGCCGAAGTCACTGCCGCCATCCAGTCGCAGAACGCCCAGGTCGCGTCCGGCGCGATTGGCGAGCTGCCCAACATCACCGGCCAGTCGATCTCGGCAACGGTCACGGTACGCGGTCAGCTGTCCACACCCGAGCAGTTCGGCAACATCGTGCTGCGCGCCCAGGCCGACGGCTCGACCGTGCGCCTCAAGGATGTGGCACGCATTGAAATCGGCCAGCAAAGCCTGTCGACTTCAGCCCGCCTGAACGGTCAGCCCGCCGTCGGTATCGGCGTCCAGCTGTCGCCTTCGGGCAATGCGCTGGCCGCTGCCAAGGATGTGCGCGCCAAGCTCGAGGAACTGGAGAAGTTCTTCCCTGAAGGCGTGGAATGGTCGATTCCCTACGACAGCTCGAACTTCGTGAGCATCTCGATCAAGCAGGTCGCCAAGACCCTGGTTGAAGCCGTGGCGCTGGTGTTCCTGGTGATGTTCCTGTTCCTGCAGAACTGGCGCTACACCATCATCCCGACCATCGTCGTGCCCATCGCGCTGCTGGGCACCTTTGCCACGCTGCTGGCCCTGGGCTTCTCGATCAACGTGCTGACCATGTTCGGCATGGTGCTGGTGATCGGCATCGTGGTGGATGATGCCATCGTGGTGGTCGAGAACGTCGAGCGCATCATGGAAGAGGAAAAGCTGCCGCCGCGCGCCGCAACGCGCAAGGCGATGGGCCAGATCTCGGGCGCCATCATCGGCGTGACCGTGGTGCTGATCTCGGTGTTCGTGCCGCTGGCGTTCTTTGCCGGCTCCACGGGCAACATCTATCGCCAGTTCGCCACCGTGATGGTCGCCTCGATTGCCTTCTCGGCATTCATGGCGCTGTCGCTGACGCCCGCGCTGTGCGCCACGCTGCTCAAGCCCGTGGACCACGACGCGAAGAAGAACAAGTTCTTCAGCTGGTTCAACCGCCGCTTCAGCCAGACCGCCAAGGGCTATGAAAGCGTTGTCGCGCGCATGCTCAAGAAGGCCGCGCGTTACCTGATCATCTACGCCGCCATTCTGGGCGCCGCAGCGCTGGTCTTCAAGAACCTGCCCACGTCCTTCCTGCCCGGTGAAGACCAGGGCACGGTCATCGCCAACGTCCAGCTGCCTCCGGGCGCCACGCTGCAACGTACCCAGGCAGTGATGGAAGAAGTGGAAAAGTTCGCGCTCAAGCAGCCCGAAGTCTCGAGCATGGTCAGCGTGCTGGGCTTCAGCTTCTCGGGCCAGGGACAGAATGCCGGTCTGGCGTTCATCACGCTCAAGGATTGGGGCGAACGCCATGGCGCCGAGCATTCGGCGGACGCGATTGCCGGCCGCATCATGGGCGCGATGTCGGGCGTGCGCGACGCCTTCGTGTTCGCGCTGAGCCCGCCGCCCATTCCCGAACTCGGCAACTCGTCGGGCTTCACGCTGCGCCTGCAGGACCGCGGCAGCAACGGCCATACCGCGCTGGTCAATGCGCGCAACCAGCTGCTGGGCATGGCCTCGCAAAGCAAGGTGCTGACACAGGTCCGTCCCGAAGGTCTGGAGGACGCACCGCAGCTGCAGATCGACATCGACCGCGACAAGGCCAGCGCCCTGGGCGTGGCGTTCAACTCGATCAACACCACGCTGTCCACGGCGCTGGGCTCGAGCTACGTCAACGACTTCCCGAACAAGGGACGTCTGCAGCGCGTGATCGTCCAGGCCGATGCGCCCGCGCGCATGCAGGCCGAAGACCTGATGCAGCTCACGGCGCCCAACGCCCAGGGCCAGCCCGTGCCGTTCTCGACCTTTGCGACCACGCGCTGGGTCATGGGCGCACAGCAGACGCTGCGCTACAACGGCTACCCGGCAATGAAGCTCACCGGCATGCCCGCTCCGGGCTACAGCACGGGTGACGCGATGGCGGAAGTCGAGCGCATGGTGGCCCAGCTGCCCGAAGGCTTTGGCTACGAGTGGACTGGCCAGTCGTATGAAGAAAAGCTGGCCGGCTCGCAATCGCTGATCCTCTACAGCTTCGCCATCCTGGCCGTGTTCCTGTGCCTGGCCGCGCTGTACGAAAGCTGGACGATTCCGCTGGCGGTGATTCTGGTCGTGCCCCTGGGCGTGCTCGGGGTGGTGCTGGGCACGCTGCTGCGTGGCTACTCCAACGACGTGTACTTCCAGGTCGGACTGATCACCATCATCGGCCTGACGGCGAAGAACGCGATTCTGATCATCGAGTTCGCCAAGGACCTGCAGGCCCAGGGCAAGAGCGTGGTCCAGGCCGCGATCGAAGCCGCCCACCTGCGTTTCCGCCCGATCATCATGACCTCTCTGGCCTTCGGCCTGGGCGTGGTGCCGCTGGTCCTGGCCTCGGGCGCAAGCTCGGCGAGCCAGCGTGCCATCGGCACCGGCGTGCTCGGCGGCATCATCACCGGCACCGTGCTGGCGGTGTTCTTCGTGCCCGTCTTCTTTGTGATCGTCCGCTCGCTCTTCAAGGGCAAGAAGCACGCCGAGGATATCAATCCTCCCGAAGCTGCTGCCCACAACCCGGAGGCCCTGCGCCATGATTAACCGCTGCACTCCCGTAGCGCTGGCAGCGGCCTTGCTGATGGCCGGCTGCTCGTTCATTCCCACCTACGAGCGTCCCGTGGCGCCCGTGCCCGAAGCCTACCGCAGCGCCCCGCAAGGGGTGGACGCCGGCGCCCAGACTGCGGCCACCCTGCCCTGGCAGGACTACTTCACCGATGCCCGCCTGCAGCAGCTGATCGGCCTGGCGCTGACCAACAACCGCGACCTGCAGGTTGCGGTGCTGAACATCGAGCAGGCCCGCGCCCAGTACCGGATAACGCGCGCCGACCAGTTCCCGACCATCAACGGCGGCATGACGGCGTCGCGCGCGCCCGACACGGTCAACGGCGGCTACGCCAATGCCTACAACGTGGGACTGCAGACCACGGCCTGGGAGCTCGACTTCTTCGGCCGTGTCGGCAGCCTCAAGCAGCAGGCGCTGGCCCAGTACCTGGCAACCGAAGAAGGCATGCGCGCCACGCAGGTGAGCCTGGTGGCCTCGGTCGCCAACGCCTGGTACACGCTGCTGGCCGACGAGGAACTGCTGGCAATTTCGCGCCGCACGCTCGAGACCCGCGAAGCATCGGTAGACCTGACCAAGCTGCGCTTTGACGCCGGCGCGACCTCCGAGCTCGACTACCGCCAGGCGGTGTCGCTGACCGAGGCCGCGCGCGCCACGCTGGCCCAGCAGCAGCGCCAACGCGCGCTCGACGCGAATGCGCTGACCCTGCTGCTGGGCCAGTCGCTGCCGCCCGAGATCAATGCCAGCATTGCCGGCACGCGCCTGAACCAGACGCCCACGCTGGCCCCGCTGCCCGCGGGCCTGCCGTCCGATCTGCTGATACAGCGTCCCGACATCCGCCAGGCCGAGCAGCAGCTCATTGGTGCCAACGCCAACATCGGTGCGGCGCGCGCGAATTTCTTCCCGCGCATCGCTCTCACGGCCCAGGTCGGCACGGCCAGCAATGAACTTTCGGGGCTGTTCAAGAGCGGCGCCTGGGGCTTCACGCTGGCCCCCTCGGCGCTGCTGCCGATCTTCGATGCCGGCCGCAACAGCGCCAACCTCGACGCCGCCCACGTGGGGCGCCAGATCGCCGTCGCCCAGTACGAGAAGGCCATCCAGACGGCATTCCGCGAAGTCTCGGACGCGCTCGACAGCCAGACCACGCTGCAGGAGCAGGACCGCGCCCAGCGCGCCCAGCTCGAGGCCGAAACCGTGCGCCTGAAGCTTGCCGATCTGCGCTACAGCAACGGCGTGTCGAGCTACCTCGATCTGCTCGACGCCCAGCGCACGCTGTTTGCACTCGAGCAATCGGTGGTGCAGGTGCGCCTGGCGCAAGTGCAGAACCAGTTGCTGCTGTACAAGGCGCTGGGCGGCGGAGTGTCCTCGCCGACGCCGCTGGCCAACGCCGTGGCCGCCGCGCCGCGCTGACGCATCACGCTGTGGTGAGCACAACGGCCATGACCTTTGCGGTCATGGCCGTTTTTTTGCGCCAGATCATGTTCTGCGCAGCGCTCCCGCCACAGTCCGGGAAGGCGGGGTAACACGGAGCAGGCAGGCACAGGCCGCCCGATATAATCCCCTACTGAAATATATCCCTAATAACATTGAGGACGTCATGAGCGCCAACCCCCACGAAGAAGCACATGCAGGCCCGATCAAGAACCCCAAGCAGTTTTTGCTCGCCGTGTTTCTCTCTTTTGTGATTCCGGTCCTGGTCATCATCGGTCTGGTGACCTTCGTCAACTCCGCCAGCAAGCCCGGCCCGGGCGTGGGCAATGCCGAGATGGCCAAGGCCCAGCGCCTGCAAAAGGTGGGACAGGTGGAGATTCGTGACGCCAATCGTCCGCTGCGTGGCGGTGAAGCGGTCTACAACGGCCAATGCGCTGCCTGCCATGCGGCCGGCGTTGCCGGCGCGCCCA
>JBBKVU010000370.1:0-10978 GCA_037968595.1 Comamonas sp. | reverse complement strand
TGCCCAACCCGCGCTACGGCGACCTGACCGGCGTGGGCATTTCCGCCCTGGTGCTGGTGTCCATCCTGCTGATCGCGCGCTTCGGCAAGGGCTTCATTGCCAACATCTCGGTGCTGCTGGGCATCGTGATCGGCGGCATCGCCACCGCCTCCATGGGGCTGATGGACTTCCACAAGGTGGCCGAAGCCCAGTGGTTCAACATCGTGCTGCCGTTCGAGATAGCGCTGCCGGTGTTCGACCCCATGCTGATACTCACCATGTCCCTGGTGATGATCGTGGTGATGATCGAGTCCACGGGCATGTTCCTGGCGCTGGGCGAGATGACCGGGCGCAAGATCAGCCAGGACGACCTGACGCGCGGCCTGCGCACCGACGGCCTGGGCACGCTGATAGGCGGCATCTTCAACACCTTCCCCTACACCAGCTTCTCGCAGAACGTCGGACTGGTGGCCGTCACCGGCGTCAAGAGCCGCTGGGTCTGCGTGGCCGGGGGCGTGATCCTGGTGGTGCTGGGCCTGCTGCCCAAGATGGCCGCGTTGATCGAATCCCTGCCCACAGTGGTGCTGGGCGGGGCCGGCCTGGTGATGTTCGGCATGGTCGCTTCCACCGGCATTCGCATTCTGAGCAATGTGGATTTCCAGAAGAACCGCAACAATGCCATGATCGTGGCAGTGTCCATCGGCGTCGGCATGGTTCCCCTCGTGGCCCCTAATTTTCGCCAATGGATGCCGCATGCCATCCACCCCCTCATTGAATCCGGTATTCTGCTGGCCTCACTTGCCGCTGTGGCATTGAATATATTCTTCAACGGAACGCGCGGCGATACCGCCGACGTTGTGCGAGCTGCCCGCCAAGCCGACGCCCACTGAGCGCCGCTCGGGCCCGCAGCTGCCGCCGGCTACCGCCGGCCCTCCTCCCCCCTGTCGCGAAGGCTCGGGGGATTTGTTTTCCAAGCCAGTAGGACATGGTCATCCAGGCCATGGACTGCGCTGCCATCAGGTAAGCTAGCAGCAAGCCATTTGTTGTCGAGAATTTTCGTATGACCCAGAACCTGTCCACCGCCGAGCAAGCCCTGCGCGAAGCTGCGCGCGAATACCACCGCAGCCCCAACAAGGGCAAGATTTCGGTCACCCCGACCAAGCCGCTGTCCAACCAGCGCGACCTGTCGCTGGCCTACTCGCCCGGCGTCGCCTACCCCTGCCTCGACATCGAGGCCGATCCTTCGCTGGCCGCCGAATACACCGCGCGTGGCAATCTGGTCGGCGTGATCACCAACGGCACGGCCGTGCTGGGCCTGGGCGACATCGGCCCGCTGGCAAGCAAGCCGGTCATGGAAGGCAAGGGTTGCCTGTTCAAGAAGTTCGCCGGCGTCGATGTGTTTGACATTGAACTGGCCGAACGCGATCCGGACAAGCTGATCGAGATCATCGCCGCGCTCGAGCCCACGCTCGGCGGCATCAACCTCGAGGACATCAAGGCGCCCGAGTGCTTCTACATCGAGCAGGAACTGTCCAAGCGCATGAACATTCCGGTGTTCCATGACGACCAGCACGGCACGGCCATCATCTCCAGCGCCGCGCTGCTCAACGGCCTGGAACTCGTGGGCAAGGACATCGACAAGGTCAAGGTGGCCGTGTCGGGCGCGGGTGCCGCGGCAATTGCCTGCGTCAACGTGATGGTCGGTCTGGGCGTGAAGCGTGAAAACGTGTTCATGTGCGACTCCAAGGGCCTGATCTACGAAGGCCGCCCCGGCGGTCTGGACGTGTCCAAGGCGCAGTACGCGCAAAAGACCGAAGGCCGCACCCTGGCCGACGCGGTCAATGCCGCCGACGTGTTCCTCGGCTGCTCGGCGCCCGGCGTGCTGACGGCGGAAATGGTCAAGACCATGGCCGACAAGCCTATCATCCTGGCGCTGGCCAACCCCGAGCCGGAAATCCGCCCCGAGCTGGCCAAGGCCGTGCGCCCCGACTGCATCATTGCCACCGGCCGTTCGGACTACCCGAACCAGGTGAACAACGTGCTGTGCTTCCCCTACATCTTCCGCGGCGCGCTCGATTGTGGCGCCACCAAGATCACCGAGGAAATGAAGCTGGCCTGCGTGCGTGAAATCGCCAACCTGGCCAAGGCCGAGATGAGCGACGAAGTCGCGGCCGCCTACCAGGGCAAGGAACTGTCGTTCGGTCCCGACTACATCATTCCCACGCCGTTCGACGTGCGCTTGATCCTGCGCATCGCACCCGCCGTGGCGCGCGCCGCAGAAGCTTCGGGCGTGGCCACGCGCCCCATCGGCGACTACGACGCCTACCGTGAAAGCCTCACGCGCTTTGTCTACCAGACCAGCATGTTCATGCGCCCGGTGTTTGCCGCGGCCAAGCAGAACCTGCAGCGCGTGGCCTACGCCGAAGGCGAAGACGAGCGCGTGCTGCGCGCGGTACAGGTCGCGGTCGACGACGGCCTGGCAAAGCCCATCCTGATCGGCCGCCCCGCGGTCATCGCCACGCGCATCGCCAAGGCCGGTCTGCGCCTGCAGCCGGGCAAGGATGTCGAAGTCTGCGATCCCGAAGACGACCCGCGCTTCCGCCAGTACTGGGAGACCTATCACAAGCTGATGGGCCGCAACGGCGTCACGCCCGAGAACGCCAAGGCCGCGGTGCGCCGCTCCAACACCCTGATTGCCGCGCTGATGGTGCACCTGGGTGATGCCGACGCCATGCTCTGCGGACTGGTCGGTCGCTTCGACAGCCATCTCGAGCACATTGAAAAGGTGCTGGGCCTGAAGGACGGCGCCCCCGGTTTCGCCACCGTGAACGCGCTGATGCTGGAAAGCCGCACGCTGTTCATTGCCGACACCTACATCAACGAGAACCCCGACACCGACCTGCTGGCCAGCATCGCCCAGATGGCGGCCGAGGAAGTCGCGCGCTTCGGCCTGCCGCCCAAGGTCGCGTTCCTGTCGCACTCGAACTACGGCTCCTCGACACGCCCTTCGGCACTGAAGATGCGCGCCGCGCGCGAGCTGTTCTCCAAGAACGTGCCGCACATCGAGTGCGATGGCGAAATGCACGGCGACGCCGCGCTGTCGCCCGAAGTGCGCGAACGCGCGCTGCTCGACAGCACGCTGCAAGGTGAAGCCAACGTGCTGATCTGCCCCAATCTCGACGCCGCGAACATCCTGTTCAACGTGCTCAAGACCACGGCGGCCCACGGCACGACCATTGGGCCCATCCTGCTGGGCAGCGCCGCCGCCGCCCACGTGCTCACGCCATCGAGCACCGTGCGCCGCGTGGTCAACATGACCGCGCTGGCCGCGGCCCAGGCGCAGACCCTGCACGCCGACTGAACCCGCACCCTGCCCTGGCAGGGTCGGCGCTAAAAGCACGCTTTCGGGCGTGCTTTTTTTATGCCCGCAGCCTACATCTCATCGATTGCGGTACTGGCCTGCGCCGTCTGCGTCTGCTCGGCGGTGATGGCAAATCGGTCCCGGCAGGTGACGTAAAAGCTCGCGCCAAAGCGCCCCACGGGAAAATAGTCCTGCAGCGACACGCGCCACTTCTCGGTGTCGACCAGGCCGTCGCGCACCGCGAGCCAGACCACTCGGCCGATGAACACATAGCGGCTTTCGGTTTCCATGACTTCGTGCAACTTGCACTCGAAGGCCACCGGCGCTTCGGCAATGCGCGGCGGTTGCACGCTGTGCGAGGGCACGGAGCTCAGGCCCACATGCACCAATTCGCTCTGCGTGACCGGCAGCCGGTCACCACAGCGGTGCATGGCTTCGGCAATCGCCTCGTCGGCGATATGCACGACAAATTCACGCGTGCGCAGGATGTGCGCGGCCGTGTCCTTGAGGTGGCCGTCGCTGAGCTTGTTGATGCTCACCATCACGATGGGCGGGTCCTCGCCCACCATGTTGAACATGCTGAACGGCGCGGCGTTGACGGTGCCGTCCTCGGCCAGCGTGGTGATCAGCGCGATCGGGCGCGGCACGATCAGGCTGGCCATCAGCTTGTAGCGGGCATAGCTGTCTATCTGGGTGAAATCGATCTCGGTCATGACGGGCCTTGGGGAATGTCGGGGGCACGCGCTGCGATACCAGCACGGGGAATAAAGGGATTTTCGCAATAAGCATGCCGCAGTGGCCCCACGCTGGCTCGCTGCGCGTAGCTGCGCTGCCCCCCAGGGGGGCCGTCTTGCCTTGGGGCGGCCCGACGGCAAGACAACCGCCCAGCAAATACGCACCAACTCGGCGCACCACCACGCCCCACAAAGTGTATGCAACCACTGTATGCAACTTTCACCGCACCGCATCGGTGCACACCAGGCCCTGCAGCGGCCTTTGCAAGCTGGCATTGTTTTTGCGCTGTCTTGGTAACTGCCTTACTCGTTTCAAGGACCACCATGCACAAGCGTTTCTTCCTGAAGGCCGGCGCGGCCGCCCTCGCCCTGTCGTGCGTTGCCGCCCATGCGGCCGACACGCCAATCAAGTTCCAGCTCGACTGGCGCTTCGAAGGCCCGGCGGCGTTCTTCCTGCAGCCGGTGGCCAAGGGCTACTTCAAGGCCGAAGGCCTGGACGTGCAGGTCGATGCCGGCAGCGGCTCGGGCGGAGCGGTGCAGCGCGTGGCTTCGGGCACCTACGACATGGGCTTTGCCGATCTGGCCGCGGTGATGGAGTTCCACGCCAACAACCCGGATGCACCCAACAAGCCGGTGGCCGTGATGGTGGTTTACAACAACACGCCCTCGTCGATCATGGCGCTGAAGAAAAGCGGCATCAAGACGGCCGCCGATCTCTCGGGCAAGAAGCTGGGCGCGCCGGTGTTCGATGCCGGGCGCAAGGCCTTCCCGCTGATTGCCGCGGCCAAAAAGGTCAGCAACGTGGCCTGGACGACGATGGACCCGCCGCTGCGCGAAACCATGCTGGTGCGCGGTGACATCGATGCCATTGCCGGCTTCACCTTCACCTCGCTGCTCAACCTCGAGGCGCGCGGCGTCAAGGCCCAGGATGTGGTCGTGATGCAGTACGCCGACCACGGCGTGAAGATGTACGGCAACGTGATCATTGCCAGCAGCAAGCTGATCCAGGAGAACCCCGAAGCGGTGCGCAAGTTCCTGCGCGGCTTCACCAAGGGCGCCAAGGAAGTCATCGCCAAGCCCGCCGAGGCGATTGCCGCCGTCAAGGCGCGTGACGGCATCGTCAACGTGCCGCTGGAAACACGCCGCCTGCAGCTGGCCATAGACACCGTCGTCAACAGCCCCGACGCGCGCGCCGAAGGCTTTGGCCAGATCAACGCCTCGCGCATGGCGCTGATGGCGTCCCAGGTCTCGGACGTCTACGCGACCAAGCAGCGCGTGCCCACGGCCACGGTCTGGAACGGCAGCTTCCTGCCCGCCGCCGCCGCGCTCGACATCCTGCCGCGCAAGTAAAGCCCGCGCCCTCCACCACCTCACCAGGAATCACCCGTGAACAAACGCTCCTTCCTCCAGACCGCCATTGCCGTTGCCTCGCTGACCGCCTCCGCCTGGAGCATTGCCGCGGCGCCGACGCCGCTGAAGTTCCAGCTCGACTGGCGCTTCGAGGGCCCGGCGGCGTTCTTCGTGCATCCCGGCGCCAAGGGCTACTACAAGGACAACGGCCTGGACGTGACGGTGGAGGCGGCCAGCGGCGCGGGCGCCATCCAGCGCGTGGCCTCGGGCACGCATGACCTGGGCTTTGCCGACCTGTCGGCGCTGATGGAATTCCACGCCAACAACCCCGACGCACCTATCAAGCCCGTCGCCGTGATGGTGATCTACAACACCACGCCGGCTTCGGTGATGGCGCTGAAGAAAAGCGGCATCAAGACAGCGGCCGACCTCACCGGCAAGAAGCTGGGCGCGCCCATCTTCGACGCCGGCCGGCGCACCTTCCCGCTGTTTGCCCAGGCCAACAATGTGGGCGAAGTGCAGTGGACCACCATGGACCCGCCGCTGCGCGAGACCATGCTGGTGCGCGGCGATGTCGATGCCGTCACCGGCTACACCTTCACCAGCCTGCTCAATCTCGAGGCGCGCGGCGTCAAGCGCGAGGACATCGTCGTGCTGCCCTATGCGAGCCACGGCGTGAAGCTCTACGGCAACGTGATCATCGCCAGCCCCAAGCTGATCGCCGAGAAGCCCGAGGCGCTCAAGGCCTTCCTGGCAGCGTTTGCCAAGGGCGCCAAGGAAGTCATTGCCCAGCCCGCGGCGGCGATTGCCTCGCTCAAGGCCAAGGACGGCCTGGTCAACACCGAGGTGGAAATCAAGCGCCTGCAGCTGACCATAGACACCGCTATCGACGGCCCGGGCGCGCGCGAGGAAGGCTTTGGCCAGTTGCGCCTGCCGCGGCTGCAGCTGATGGCCGAACAGGTGGCCAAGGCCTATGGCACCAAGAACCCGGTGCCGGCCAACGCCGTCTGGAACGGCAGCTTCCTGCCGCCGGCCGCCGCACTCGACGTGCTGCCCAAGAAATGATGCCCGCGGGCTGACATCCCTCCAAAGAAAAGAACCGCATGACGGACTCCGCACCTCCTTTTGTCGACTTCCGCAATGTCTGGCTGGCCTATAACGAAGAGCTGCGCGCGCAGAACCACTTCGCCGTCGAAGCCATAGACCTGCAACTGCAGCAGGGCGAATTCGTTGCCATCGTCGGGCCTTCGGGCTGCGGCAAGTCCACCTTCATGAAGCTGGCCACGGGCCTGCGCATGCCTTCGATAGGCCGCATCCTGATTGACGGCCAGCCCGTGACCGGGCCGCTGAAGATCTCGGGCATGGCCTTCCAGGCGCCGTCGCTGCTGCCCTGGCGCACCACCGTGGAGAACGTGCTGCTGCCGCTGGAAATCGTCGAGCCCCACCGCAGCCAGTTCAAGGCCAGGCGCGCCGAGTATGAGGATCGCGCGCGCCGCCTGCTGCAGAAAGTGGGCCTTGCCGGCTACGAGGACAAGTTCCCCTGGCAGCTGTCGGGCGGCATGCAGCAGCGCGCCAGCATCTGCCGCGCGCTGATCCACGAACCCAAGCTGCTGCTGCTTGACGAGCCGTTTGGCGCCCTCGATGCGTTCACGCGCGAGGAACTGTGGTGCATTCTGCGCGACCTCTGGACCGAGCAGAAATTCAACGTGATCCTGGTGACGCACGACCTGCGCGAATCGGTGTTCCTGGCCGACACGGTCTATGTGATGAGCAAGAGCCCGGGACGCTTCGTCGTCAAGCGCGAGATCGAGCTGCCGCGTCCGCGCGAACTCGAGCTGACCTACACCAAGGAATTCAGCGACATCGTGCACGAGCTGCGCGGTCACATCGGCGCGCTGCGCCACAGCGCGCCCAGCACAACCGCCAGCGTTTGAAATGAAACACCCCCTGAGCCGCTTCGCCGGGTGGCCGGCCCCGGCTTCCCCCTCTCATCCTTCGGTGGAGGGGGACGGCAGCCTCGGTGCGGGGCGGCCCTTCCTCGCTGCCCCCGCCTGGAACACGGCAGCTGCGGAGTGCCGTGTGCCCAATGAGGCCAGAGACTAAAGAAGAAAGTCGAACCATGAAAATCCCTCCACGCGTCGAACGCTGGTCTCCCTGGCTGCTGATGGCGGCCATCATCATCCTGTGGCAAGTCATCTGCTCGGCCTTCCAGGTTTCCGAATTCATCTTTCCCAGCCCCTGGCTGATCTTCACGCAGTTCATCGAGTTCAGCGGCGTGATCGCCATGCATGCCTGGCGCACCTACTGGGTGACCATGGCCGGCTTCGGCCTGGCCATCGTTGTCGGCGTGCTGCTGGGCTTTCTGATCGGCAGCTCGCGCCTGGCCTATGCCGCGCTCTACCCGCTGATGACGGCCTTCAACGCCCTGCCCAAGGCCGCATTCGTGCCGATTCTGGTGGTCTGGTTCGGCATAGGCGCGGGCCCGGCAATTCTCACGGCATTCCTGATCAGCTTTTTCCCCATCATGGTCAACATCGCCACCGGACTGGCCACGCTGGAGCCCGAACTCGAGGACGTGCTGCGCGTGCTCGGCGCCAAGCGCTGGGATGTGCTGACCAAGGTCGGCCTGCCGCGCTCGCTGCCCTACTTCTACGGCTCGCTCAAGGTGGCGATCACGCTGGCCTTTGTCGGCACCACGGTCTCGGAGATGACGGCCGCCAACGAAGGCATTGGCTATCTGCTGATCTCGGCCGGCTCGTCGATGCAGATGGGCCTGGCATTTGCCGGCCTGCTGGTCGTCGGCGCCATGGCGATGGCGATGTATGAACTGTTCAGCTGGGTCGAGAAGCGCACCACCGGCTGGGCCCACCGCGGCTCGAACAACCACTGAGCATCCGCACCGCCACCGCCATTCCATGCCGCCCGCACCGGAGACATGCCATGACCCTGACGCAGCTTTCGCTTTCGGCTCAGCAGGACAGGGACCAGGCCTCGCTGCGGCTGGCATTCCAATGGGCGGCAACCGCGCGCGCACGCGGCAACCGGCCGTTTGGCGCGGTCATTGTCTCGGCAGAAGGGCAACTGCTGGCCGAAGCCTATTGCAACATCAGCGAAAGCGGCGACTGCACGGGCCACGCCGAAATCAATGCGCTGCGCCAGCTGCGCACGCCGGGCCAGCTGGAGAGCCTGCCGCAGGCCACGCTTTATGCGTCGGCCGAGCCCTGCATGATGTGCGCCGGGGCGATCCTCTGCAGCGGCATACGCCGCGTGGTCTTCGGCCTGGCCAATGACCATCTGCGCCAGCTGTGCGGTCAGCGCATCGACAGCTTTCGCAGCAGCATGGCCGCGGCCGAACTGCTGGCCCTCGCGCCCCAGCCGATTGCCTGCATTGGGCCGCTCCTGACCCAGGAAGCGCTCGAACCCCACGCCGGCTACTGGGGCAATTGAGGCCGGGGGCGGGCACCATAACAGTGCATCCGGCGCGGTTCTTGCTTGTCCACGGGCATCTGGATCTGTTTGGATTTTCCCCATGCCCTGGCTTGCGCAACTTGAATTGGACTATGCCGTATCGCACGGCCGCAGCGTGGTGCATCACCGCCACAACGGCCCGCTGCGCGTGCTGCGCAGCCTCTACCCCGAAGGCGATGCGGTCTGCCATAACGTATTGGTGCATCCGCCCGGCGGCCTGGTGGGCGGCGACACGCTGGACATCCGCGCGCGCGTGCAGACCGGCGCCCACGCCCTGGTCACCACGCCGGGCGCGACACGCTTTTACCGCGCCAACGGCGCGCCCGCCATGCAGGACACCCGGCTGACACTGGACGCCGGCGCGCGCATGGAATGGCTGCCGCTGGAAACCATTGCCTACAGCGGCTGCGACGCGCACAACCGCCTGCAGCTGCAGCTGGCGCCGGGCGCCGAACTGATAGGCTGGGACATCACCGCGCTGGGCCTGCCGCATGCAGGTCTGCCCTTTGTCGCCGGGCGCTATACGCAGCATCTGGAGCTGCCCGGTCAATGGCTGGAGCACGGCACGCTGGCCGCGGGCGATGCGCTGCTGATGGACGGCGATCTGGGCCTGGCCGGCCAGCGCTGCCTGGCCTCGCTGTTCTTTGTCGCCGGCAGTGCAATTGCCCGCGAGCGCCGCGAAGCCGCCCTGGAGATGACGCGCGCGCTGATCGAGCCGCACGCGCTGGCCGCGCGCTGCGGCGTCACCAGCCCGCATGACCGGGTGATCGTGCTGCGCGCGCTGGCGCCCATGGTCGAGCCCGTGATGCAGCTGTGGCAGCAGGTATGGCGGCTGTGGCGCACGCACTTCTGGGATATGCCGGCCATCGCTCCGCGAATCTGGGCAATGTAGCGGGCACCAGCACCAACGCTCGCTCGGTCTGGCGCAGAATGCAGCACCTCTATCCAACACGTTCCATGAGAAAGCCTTCCGATATGCGCGTAGCCATCCTTACTGGCGGCGGCGACTGCCCCGGCCTCAATGCCGTCATCCGTGCCGTCACCAAATCGCTGATCCACCACGGCAACGCCGAAGTGCTGGGCATTGCCGACGGCTTCGAAGGACTGATGGGCGAGAACCCGCGCGTCAAGCCGCTGGCCTGGGACGAGGTCTCGGGCATCCTGCACCAGGGCGGCACCATTCTCGGCACCAGCAACAGCGCCAATCCGCTGCGCGACGCAGCGACGCTGGAGCAGACCGGCAAGAACATCCAGGCGCTGGGCCTGGACGTGGTCGTGGCCATTGGCGGCGACGGCACGATGAGCCTGGCCCACGGGTTGGAGAAAGTCGGCCTGCGCTGCGTGGGCGTGCCCAAGACGATCGACAACGACATTGCCAATTGCGAGCGCAGCTTCGGCTTCGACACCGCCGTGGCAACCGTGACCGAAGGCCTGCGGCGCATAGAGAGCACGGCCATGAGCCACCACCGCGTGATGATTGTCGAGACCATGGGCCGGCACGCGGGCTGGCTGGCGCTCGAATCAGGCATAGCCGGCGCGGCCGACATCATCCTGCTGCCTGAAATCGACTACGACCTGCAAGCCGTGATCGACGTGTGCCGCGCGCGCGAGGAGCGCCAGCGCTACACCATCATCTGCATAGGCGAAGGCGCCAAGGAAAGCGGTGCCAGCCAGACGGTGCGCGAACGCGTGGCCCACAGCCCCGACCCGGTGCGCCTGGGCGGCGTAGGCCATGTGCTGCGCGAGCGGCTGCAACCGCATCTCAAGAGCGAAGTGCGCACCACGGTGCTGGGCCATGTGCAGCGCGGCGGCGACCCCACGCCGTTCGACCGCGTGCTGGCCACGCGCTTTGGCCACCACGCGGCGCAGCTGGTGATACGCGGGCAATTCGGCCGCATGGTCACGCTGCAGGGCGGCGAGATCACCAGCGTTGAAATCTCGGAAGTGGCCAACGTTCAGCGCACCATTGCGCTGGACCACAGCCTGCTGGTGATGGCAAGGGATATCGGGATTTCGCTGGGGGAGGCAGCTTCGGCTAGCTGATTTCGTCGGCAGGCCGTTCATGGTTCGACGGGGCCGCCGAGGC
>JBBKVU010000369.1:0-2818 GCA_037968595.1 Comamonas sp. | reverse complement strand
GCCCGCGCGAATCTGCCCGGCGCGCAGCACGCGCGCCAGCATTCCGCGCTGCGCGCCTATGGTCTTGAGCGTGCCCGGGCAGCGGCGCTCCAGCAGGCCACAGGGCTCGCACAGGAAAGTCATCCAGAGGACAACCTCGCTGCCGACCCGCAGCAGATCGCCCGAAGCCAGTTGCCCGGTGGAGAAATCCACACGCAGGTTCTCGCGCAGCGCCGCCGGCGCCAGGTCCCAGCGCTGATAGGCGCAGTCTCCCGCCAGCAGCAGCTGCCGGGGTGAGCGCGGGGATGCGTGGCGGTCTCCAGCCAGGCCCAGGCCGGCAATCGCCTGAGCGCTGGCCACCGGCCGCGGCGCGGGCTCCTTGGCGGCGCGAAGGTAGAGCGATTGCAGCGAACCGATGGGCTGCCAGCCCGCATCCAGGCCGGGGCATGCGCGCGGTGGGGTCGCAGGGTGCAGAAAGTTGTCGTTGTCGCGCATCCAGGGATATTCTTGGAAAAACCGGCTCCCACGCAAGGAAAGTCCATGCACGATGATCTCCAGCACTTTGTCGCGGCGCAGGAAAGCGTGTTTGCCGGCGCGCTGCAGGAACTGCGCGCGGGAAGAAAGCGCTCGCACTGGATGTGGTTCATCTTTCCGCAGCTCGACGGCCTGGGGCGCAGTGAAACCGCCAGAAGATTCGCCATCCAGGACCTGGACCACGCCCGGCGCTACCTGCAGCACCCGGTGCTGGGACCGCGACTGGTGCAGGCCACGCAGGCAGCCCAGGCGGCGCTGGCCGGCAACACCCGCTTGCCCGACCTGTTCGGCCCTGTCGACGCGCAGAAATTCATCTCGTGCATGACGCTGTTTGCACAGGCCGCGGCCGAAGATTCGATCTTTGCGCAGGCCCTGGCCGGCCTGCAGGCCAGCGACGGCACAACGCTGGAAATGCTGGGCGAACAAGGGCGTGCAGACCGCCAGCGGCGGCCTTAGCCGGCAAGGAGGCGAAAAAAAACCGGCTCCAGGGAGCCGGTTTTTTTGCAGAAGCACTGGCTTCAGTAGCGACCGCCGCCGAAGCCGCCGCTGCCGTAGCCCACGTCCGAGCGACCAGCGGCGCTGTAGCCGTTGGCGCTGTAGCCACCCGAGCCGCCACCGGATTCACGCGGACGCGCCAGGTTGACGACAATGGCGCGGCCGTCGACCGACATGCCGTTGAGACCGGTGATTGCGGCCTGGGCCACTTCGGCCGAGACCATTTCCACAAAGCCGAAGCCCTTGGAACGGCCGGTTTCACGGTCCATCATGACCTTGGCCGAAGAGACGCCGCCAAACTCGGCGAAGTTGCTCTCCAGGCTGGAATCGGTCACGGAGTAGGGAAGGTTGCCGACGTAGATTTTGACGCTCATGGAAAGATTCTTTCTGAATGAAGGTGCGCAACGAAAGTCGCGCCGTTGTTACAAGGGCGTGCGGCCTGGGAGGCCGCAGCAACTGACAAGGGTGGATGGGATCTGCCTGCGGCAGCAGCCCATCAGCATGTGGGCGGGTGCGGCATGCACGTCTGCAGCCAGCCCTGGGTGACCGCAAACAGGCGTGCGGCCTCCCGGGAGGCAAAGGTTCGGTCAAACCGGAAGACGCGGCAGTAGTTGCCGCTGCCTTGGGAACGATGGACCGAGAATGAGGCGCGAAAGCGGCCACAGTCGGTCGGGTGTGTCGCGGGCGAGACGACGTATTTGCCCATGGAAATGCCGATTTTTGGAATTTAATTCATTCGCAATCGCAGGCTTGAACCAAGCTGCGCAAGCCTACTGGGAACTCGGATGGCTGCAGCTCTACAGATCATCCGGGCGACAAGGGTCGCAAAATGGGCCTGCATGGGACAGCAGCCTCAGCAGGCGTCGCGGAGCGTCAGGGCGTGAACGCCGTGGCTGCGACAAAGCTTATTATATCACCAGTGCGCATTTAAAATTCAATCATTATTCTTTTTAGTTTTAAAAATGAGCCGACCACACCTGCAGGTGGGCGCGGCAAAGCCCGGCGGCCAGCATGCGTTGCCACGATGTGCCGATAATCAAGGCGTGCAACAAGGCCCGATCCTAGCGTTTGGATCGGGCTTATTTTTTGGATCAGAACATGACGAGCATCACCGAGGACCTGCGCTTTGTGGGCGTTGACGACGCAGCCTATGCCCAGGCAGTGGCCACGGCCAGGAGCTTTCAGTATGGCGACGACGAATCGGGCTTTGCCTTCACGGGCAAGGCCACATTGATGTTTCAGCGCGAAGCGCCCGAGTGGGAACACGGCGCGTTCAGCAGCACGGTGCTGATCACCTTCATCGACCCGATCCAGGGCGCGCCCGACGCCGAGGATGCCCAGGACGAGGATTTCCTGCGCGCCGTCAGCGACCGCGTGAGCTTTCTGCACATTCCAGCGCAGTGCCAGGAAATGCAGGTCGATGACGTCTGGGGCATAGACTGCGAATTCCTGATGTTCGCCATGCCCCACCCCCAGGACGAGAGCGCCACCGCCTGGCTGCTGATTCCGGGGCCTGATCAGCGCGTGGTCTCCTCGCGGCATACGGTGCAGGATTACCAGATGGCGGAGATCAAGCGCGCCGCCGCCGAGCTGGGCCTGGACGGCTCCGCGCAGCCCAAGCTGGACTGAGCGCCGGCGCGCCTCAGCGCGGCTGGCGCATGGGCATGCGGTCGATCTCGGCAAACACCTGCTGCAGCTCGACAGAAGGGCCGGCGCGCAGCTTCACGCCGCCATCCTTGCCGACCAGGACAAAGGTCGCGGGCCCGCGCGCATCGAGCTGCAGCGCCTTGAGCAGCGCCGCGGTCTGCTC
>JBBKVU010000368.1:0-7050 GCA_037968595.1 Comamonas sp. | reverse complement strand
TGGTGTTCCTCAACGAGCGCGAATGCTCCATCCAGCGCCGCCACCAGAAGGTGATCGAGGAAGCGCCGTCACCGTTCATCTCCGAGGAAACGCGCGCGGCCATGGGCGCCCAGGCCGTGGCCCTGGCCAAGGCCGTGCAATACCAGAGCGCGGGCACGGTGGAGTTCGTGGTCGGCAAGGACCAGTCGTTTTATTTCCTCGAAATGAACACCCGGCTGCAGGTCGAGCATCCCGTGACGGAAGCCATCACCGGACTGGACCTGGTCGAGCAGATGATTCGCGTCGCGGCCGGCGAGAAGCTGGCTTTCGGCCAGGCCGACGTGCGCCGCGACGGCTGGGCCATCGAGTGCCGCATCAATGCCGAGGATCCATTCCGCAACTTCCTGCCGTCCACGGGCCGGCTGGTGCGCTTTCAGCCGCCGCAGCAGACCATGTGGCAGGGAGATACCGAGCACCTGCAGGGCGTGCGCGTCGACACCGGCGTCTACGAAGGCGGCGAGATCCCGATGTACTACGACTCGATGATTGCCAAGCTGATCGTGCACGGCAAGGACCGCAACCAGGCGATTGCCAAGATGCGCGCCGCGCTCAACGGCTTTGTGATCCGCGGCATCAGCTCCAACATCCCGTTCCAGGCCGCGCTGCTGGCCCACCCGAAGTTCATTGCGGGCGACTTCAACACCGGCTTCATTGCCGAGCACTACGCCAGTGGCTTCCATGCCGAGGACGTGCCGCACAGCGACCCGCAGTTCCTCGTGGCCCTGGCCGCGTACATGAACCGCCGCTACCGCGAGCGCGCCTCGACCATCACCGGCCAGCTTCAGGGCCATGAAGTCAAGATGGCCGTCGAATACACCGTGGTCACGCTGGGCGCCGAAGGCCGCAACCAGCACACATCGGTGCGCGTCGAGGACTTCGACCTCGCGCGCCATGCGAGCAAGGTCACGGTGCATGGCGAAGCCGGCGACAAGGTCTATGACATCAGCAGCGACAGCCATCTGCGCGACGCGCGCCTCGAAGGCCTGGTCAACGGCCAGCCGTTCACGGTGCAGATCGAACGCGGCACGGGCAAGAACCCGCTGGCCCTGCGCATTGCGCACAACGGCACGCAGATCGAAGCCCTGGTGCTGTCGCCGCGTGGCGCCGAACTGCACAAGCTGATGCCTTACAAGGCGCCGCCCGACCTGTCCAAGTTCCTGCTCTCGCCCATGCCCGGCTTGCTGATCGACATTGCCGTGCAGCCGGGCCAGAAGGTGCAGGCCGGCGAGAAGCTGGCCGTGATCGAAGCCATGAAGATGGAAAACATCCTGTTCGCCACGCAGGATGGTGTGGTCGGCAAGATCAGCGCCAGCAAGGGAGATTCGCTGGCAGTGGATGAAATCATTCTGGAATTTGTCTGATCGACGGCTTGGAGCGAAAGGGAAAGTCGGTCCCATTCCGTATTTCCCGTTCGCACTGAGTCTGTCGAAATGCTAGTGCAGATGAACACGCTCGCGCAGAGCGTTCATCCTTCGACGCGGCCGGCGAGGCAAGCTCAGGACGAACGTTTTCTTCCCGTTCGCGCTGAGCTTGTCGAAGTGCATCTTTGCAGCCCGGGCCCGGGGCGAACGATGCGCATAATCCAGCATGAAAATCGACACCCTCACGGTCCAGCTGGCCCTGGCCGTCGCCGAGGAAGGCAGCATCTCGCGCGCGGCCGACAAGCTGCAGCTGGCCGTGGCGGCGGCGTCCAAGCGGCTCACGGATCTGGAGCGCCAGCTGGGCACGCCGCTGTTCAAGCGCGTGCCGCATGGCGTCAAGGTCACGGAGTCGGGCACCAAGCTGCTGGCCCATATCCACCAGATCGACAGCCTGATCACGCGCCTGGCCGATGACGCCCAGGCAATGCGTGAAGGCCAGGACGGGCGCATCATCATCGGTGCCCCCAAGGCCGCAATCATTGAATTCCTTGCCAGCGACCTGGCGCAGGTGCGCGCCAGGTATCCGCAGATCACGCTGCACATCATTGAAGAAAACAGCCGCATCATCCAGCAGCTGCTGCGCGACAAGGTCATAGACATCGGCATCTTCGAGAAGAAAAGCGGCTTCATCGATGTGCAGAAGTTCGACTACCGCTCGGACGAACTGGTCGCGGTCTACAGCCGCGCGCATTTTTCGTTTGCCGATAATCCGCTCGAAGCCGACCCGCTGCTTGACTGCCCGCTGATCAGCCTGGGCCAGGGTTCGGCCGTGCTCGCCAGCCTGCAGCGCCTGCACCAGAGCCGGGGCCGGGCCATGGGCCGGCACCTCACCGTGAGCGGCTTCGACACCATGCTGGCACTGGTGCGCCACGGCCTGGGCGTGGGTCTGATGCCGCCGGCCGTGCTTGCCAGCCTGCACCCCGAACCGGCTATAGGCCATGTGGCTCTGGCCGGCGACTGGCACCAGCGCACCTATGTGCTGGCCAGCGTGCAGGGCAGGGCGCAGGAGCAGACGCTGCGCAATGTCGTCTCCCAGCTGTTGAAGTAGCTGCCAAGCCAGGGTTTCCTCGCGTTTTCGCTGGTTCGCCAGCGCTGGGTTTCGCAAAACACGAAACCAGGCATGCTTGATGCGTTCTTGCCGCCCCCGACGCGCTCGGCGAGCATTGCAGCAAACAAAACGCAGGAGACAAGATGAAGCGACGCGAATTCCTGGCCGGCAGCGCAGCTGCACTGGCCACGCCCTGGGCCCTGGCGGCCACCGATCTGCCCAAGGGACCGATCAAGATCCTCGTGGGCTGGGCTCCCGGCGGCGGCACCGATGTGTTTGCGCGCATCGTCGGCCAGAAGCTCACCGACATGTGGGGCCGATCGGTGATCGTCGAGAACAAGCCCGGCGCGACCGGCGCGCTGGCCGCCGACTATTTCGCCAAGACCCGCTTCACCGATGGCCTGACGCTGCTCATGGCCCATGTCAACACGCATGCGATCTCGCCGCAGATCTTCAAGAGCATCACCTATGACCCGCTCAAGGACTTCGCGCCCATCGTGCTGATAGGCGCGACGCCGCACATTCTCGTCACCAGCCACAAGAACAGCTATGCGAGCGTCAAGGAAGTCGTCGAGCTGTGCAAGAAGAACCCGGGCAAGATCAGCTTCGGCTCGTCGGGCACGGGCTCGGTCCAGCACCTGGCCGCCGAAATGTTCAACATGGCAGCGGGCGTGCAGACCATTCACGTTCCCTACAAGGGCTCGGGCCCAATGCAGACCGACCTGATAGGCGGCCAGATCGATTTCAGCTTCGACACCATGACCGCGGCCACGGCCCAGGTCAAGGCCAGGAAGATGAACGCCATTGCCCAGACCCGCGTGAGCCGCGCCAAGGGCTTCCCCGAAGTCACGACCATGGACGAGCAGGGCTTCAAGGGCTTTGACGCCTCTAGCTGGTACGGACTGGTAGGCCCCAAGGACATGTCCAAGGACCTGGCCAAGCGCATCAATGCCGATGTCAACAAGGTGCTGGCCATGCCTGACGTGGTTGCGCGTTTCGACGGTTTCGGCGTCGAGGACGGCGGCGGTTCGGTGGAGAAATTCGCGGCCTTCATGGCCACCGAGTACAAGAAATGGGGCGAAGTGGTTCGCCTTGCCAAAGTGACCGAGGAGAGCTGAAATGAGCCAGACCACCCCCCAACTGCCGCTGCAAGGCATACGCGTTCTCGATGTGAGCCAGGTCATGGCCGGCCCGTTTGCCTGCATGCTGCTGGCCGACCTGGGCGCCGACGTGATCAAGGTCGAGCCGCCCACGGGCGACCAGACGCGCGGCGCCATGGGCTTCAAGATGAAGGGGCCCGACAGCATGGGCTTTCTCAACATGAATCGCAACAAGCGTTCGCTGACGCTGGACCTCAAGAGCGACGAAGGCCGGGAGTTCTTCTACAAGCTTGCCGAAACGGCGGACGTGATTGTCGAGAACTACCGCCCCGGCGCCGTGCAGCGCATGAAGATCGACTACGAGACGATTCGCAAGATCAATCCCAAGATCGTCTATGTGAGCATTTCGGGCTTTGGCCAGAGCGGCCCCTGGGCCACGCGCCCGGGCTTCGACCTGATGGCCCAGGCCATGTCGGGCGTGATGAGCGTCACCGGCTACAAGGGCGAAAAGCCCGTCAAGGCCGGCGTGCCCGTGGCCGACATCGGCTGCGCGCTGTTTGCCACCTATGGCCTGCTCGCGGCCTACATAGGCGCGCAGAAGTCGGGCCAGGGCCAGCATATCGATGCCTCGCTGTTCGACTCGGCGATGGCGTTCTCCATCTGGGACATGTCCGACTACTGGGGCACGGGCGTGCCGCCGTCGCCGCTGGGCACCAGCAACAAGATGAGCGCCCCCTACCAGGCGGTGAAGGCGCGCGACGGCTACTTCGTCATGGGCGCGACCAACCAGAAGCTCTGGGCCAAGCTGTGCGCGCTGCTCGAACGCGCCGATCTGGTCGAGCACGCGGATTACGCCAGCGTGGCGCTGCGCCTGAAAAACCGCGAAGCGCTGATCGAGGAGCTCGAGAAGAGCTTTGGCCAGCGCGACAGCGAGGACTGGGTCGATACCATGCTTGAAGCCGGCATTCCGGCCGGTCCGCTGCTGACCTATCCGCAGGCCTTTGAAGGCGAACACGGCACGCACCGCAAGATGTGCATGGAGATCGACCATCCGATCGAAGGCAAGGTCAAGAACATCGGCTTTCCCGTGAAAATGCTGGGCACGCCCCAGCAGGTGCGTCGCCATCCACCGCTGCTGGGCGAGCACAACGAGGAAATCATGGCTGAAATCTACGCGCTGTCCGCATGAACGCACTGGTCCAACTGCGCATCGTGCCTTCGGGCGCGGCGCATATCACCATCGCCCGCCCCGAACGCCACAACGCCATGACGCAGGCGATGTACGAGTCGCTGCTCGAATGCATTGCCGAGTGCGCGCGCAACCGCCAAGTGCGCGCCATCGTGTTTCGCGGCGCCGGCGGCAAGTCATTCATCTCGGGCACGGACATCGCGCATTTTGCCGATTTCACGCGCGGAGAACAGGGCATTGCCTATGAAGCCTTTGTCGAGAAGGTCATAGACAGCGTGGAGCGCATTGCCGTGCCGACGATTGCCGTGATCGACGGCTGGGCCGTGGGCGGCGGCCTGGCCCTGGCGACGGCCTGCGACTTCCGCGTGTGCAGCGAAGGCTCGCGCTTTGGCGCGCCGATTGCCAA
This sequence comes from Comamonas sp., assembly GCA_037968595.1. Classification (GTDB taxonomy): domain Bacteria; phylum Pseudomonadota; class Gammaproteobacteria; order Burkholderiales; family Burkholderiaceae_C; genus Comamonas. The sequence continues at coordinate 1,847 of JBBKVU010000368.1, read as the reverse complement.
GACGCTGTCCAACACCTTGTCGTCGCGCAATATCGCGCGGCTGCAGGCCGCCTTGGGCGTGCCGCGTGTCAAGAAGATGCTGCTGCTGGCCGAGTACATCGACGTGACCGAAGCGCTGGCCTGCGGCTTTGTCTACGAAGCCTGCGCGGCCGCGCTTCTGGGCGAGCGCGCCGACGCTCTGGCCGAAAGGCTGATGGCGCTGTCGGGCGTGACCCAGGCCGCCGTCAAGGAAAGCATGCGGCGCATCGTCATCGAGCAAAGTCTGGAAGACGACGATCTGGTGCACGCCGTTTACGCCAGCCCGGAGTTCCGCCAGGGGGTGGCCGGATTTCTCAAGCGCTGAACCTGCGCTTGCCACGAACCGCCTGCCAAGGCGGTTTTTTTCTGGCTGCGCGCCGGGCCGGGGGCCGGCTTTTCTCCGAGAATGGCGAGGGAGCCCGCGAGGGCCAAACTTCAGAAAAATACAAGGAGCAACATGACTGCAGCGCAGCGCCCATTCAAGGTCTTGGGCATTCAACAGGTCGCCATCGGCGGCACCGACAAGAACCGCATGAAGAAACTCTGGGTCGACATGCTGGGGCTGGAGCAGACCGGCACGTTCCAGAGCGAGCGCGAGAACGTGGATGAAGACATCCTGTCCATGGGCCGCGGCGCGATGAAAGTCGAAGTCGACATCATGCAGCCGCTGGATCTGGACAAGAAGCCCGCGGTCCACACCACGCCGCTCAACCACATCGGCCTGTGGATAGACGACCTGCCGCTGGCGGTCGAATGGCTCACCGCCCAGGGCGTGCGCTTCGCACCCGGCGGCATTCGCCCGGGCGCGGCGGGTTACGACATCTGCTTTCTGCACCCCAAGAGCAACGACGAATTTCCCATTGCGGGCGAAGGCGTGCTGATCGAACTGGTGCAGGCACCGGCGGACGTGATCGCGGCGCTGGGCTGAGTTCTCAAGCCAGCAGCCAGGCCGCCAGGGCCGACAGCGCCACCACGCGCAGCGGCGACTGGCGCCCGTAGGCCAGCAGTCCGAACGCCGCCAGCGCAATGGCGAAATCCAGGCGGGAATGAATGGCACTGGTCCACAGCGGGTCGTAAAGCGCGGCCAGCAGCAGTCCGACCACGGCGGCATTGGCTCCAGCCATGGCCCGCTGTACCCGGCGGCGCTGGCGCAGCGACTCCCAAAATGGCAGGACACCCGCCACCAGCAACAGTCCGGGAAGGAAGACCGCCACCAGCAGCAGCAGGCCGCCAATCCAGCCGCCCAGGGGCGGGGCCATCAGCGCGCCAAGATAGGCGGCAAAAGTGAACAGCGGCCCGGGCACGGCCTGGGCCAGGCCGTAGCCGGCAATGAAGGCATCGTTGCTGATCCAGCCCGGCGGCACCACCGCGGCCTGCAGCAGCGCCAGCACCACATGGCCGCCGCCAAACACCAGCGCGCCCGCCTGATAGAAAGCGGCAAACCGCGCCGACAGCGAAGGCGTGGCCATCACCGCCATCGACCACAGCAAAAGCAGGGCGAACACCAGCAACAGCATCGCGCCGGACTTCCTGCCCAGGCCAGCGGCGCGCGGCGTGGCTATCGGTTGCGCTGGCAGCCGTAGCCACAGCAGGCCGGCGATGCCGGCCGCGGCAATGGCCGCAACCTGTCCCAGCGCCGAAGGAATTGCCAGCGCAAGCAGCGCCGCGGCAATCGCCATTCCGGCCCGGGGGCGGTCGGGGCACAGCGAGCGCGCCATGCCCCAGACCGCATGGGCCACCACGGCTACCGCGGCCAGCTTCAGACCATGCACGGCGCCCGAGGTGGCCAGCCAGGCCCATTGCTGGATCCCGAAAGCAAACAGCATCAG
>JBBKVU010000367.1:0-4867 GCA_037968595.1 Comamonas sp. | reverse complement strand
GGCCGTGGGTGAGAACTGCTGGCCGGCGCGCGTGACCCGGGTTTCGCGCGGCGACGCCGGCGATGAAGTCGCGGCCCAGCTCGATGCGGGCGTGCACATGGTGGGCTTTGCAGAAGCGGCCAGCGGGCTGCGCGCGCGCGCCCGCGTCGTGCTGTCACTGCCCGAGTCGGCGCTGGCGCTGGCCGTCGTCTCCTGATGGCGCGCGTTATTGCAGCTCTTTGCCCTTGAGTTCGGGAATCAGCCAGGCGGTGGCAATCATGTCGAGCACATAGATTGCGGCCAGCAGCGCGATCGCGACCTGGAACGAATACGCCATGGCCACGGCGCCGACAACGATGGGTCCCAGGCCGCCGATGGCGCGGCCGATGTTGAACAGCACGTTCTGCGCGGTGGCGCGCGCTTCGGTCGGATAGGCCTCGCTCATCACCGCGCCGTAGCCGCCCATCATGCCGTTGACGAACAGGCCCAGCAGCGCGCCGGCCCAGAGCATGGCCGTGGGGTCGCTCAGCTGCGAATAGGTCAGCAGCATGACCACCGAGCCGATCTGGAAAATGATGAAGCTGGGCTTGCGACCTATGCGGTCGGCAAGCTGGCCGAAGACCCAGATGCCGGCCATCATGCCCAGCACCGTCACCGCGGTCCAGAGCGAGGACTTGGTCAGGTTGAAGCCCAGCTGCTTGGACAGGAAGCTGGGCATCCAGATCATGATGCCGTAGTAGCCGAAGTTCTGCACCGAGGTCAGCACGATCATGCCTATGCTCACGCGCGTCGTCGCCTTGTCGCGCATCAGCAGCTTGAGTGCATGGAAACGCGGCGCCTTGACGCGCTGCTTGCGCACGAACACTTCGGGCTCGTGCAGCTTGTTGCGTATCACCCAGGCGACCAGCGCCGGAATCACACCGACCAGGAACATGCCGCGCCAGCCAATCATGGGCAGCAGCAGCGGCGTGAGCAGCGCCGCGGCCAGCACGCCGACCTGCCAGCCCAGCGCCACATACGAGGATACGCGTGCGCGGTGGCGCGCGGGCCAGGCTTCGGCGGCCAGCGCCATGCCTATGCCGAACTCGCCGCCCAGGCCTATGCCGGCAATCGTGCGGTAGACCAGCAGGTCCCAGTAGCCCTGGGCAAAGGCGCACAGTCCGGTGAACACCGCGAACAGCACGATGGTCCAGGTCAGCACGCGGATGCGGCCGTAGCGGTCGCTCATCGCGCCGAAGAAGAAGCCGCCGATCACCGCGCCTATCAGCGTCCAGGTCACCAGCGAGCCGGCCTGGCCGGGCGTGAGGTTCAGGTCGGCCGAAATCGCCGACAGCATGAAGCCCAGGATCAGCAGGTCGAAGCCGTCCATGGCATAGCCCACGGCCGAACCGGCCAGGGCTTTCCAGCTGTAGCCGTTGATCTCATCGGGTGCGGAGGCCTGCGCGGCTGCGCCAGGCGTGTGAGGGAGGGAGGACACGTCGATTCCTTGGTCAAACAAAATGCCTGCGCGCCAATAGGCCGTGGCTGCGCCTGCTGTGGCGCAGCAGTCTCCAGGCGCGGCTGCGCCCGGAAGGCATGGGGAGGCAAAAAACGGGGGATTCAGGCCGGTCGCGGATGCGAGGGCTTCTGATAAAAGCAAAAGCCCGGCAAATGGCGATTTGCAGGGCTTGAAAGAGGTGCGGCAAGCGCGCGCAGGCGCTCGCTGAAAGCTGGCCGCATTGTACATAATCGTCCGGTTCGTGTTGCGTACCGCCGAGAAAGACCCATGCCACGCTTTGCCGCCAACCTGTCCATGCTCTACCGCGAAGTCGATTTTCTCGACCGCTTTGCCGCGGCCGCGGCCGATGGTTTCCAGGCCGTCGAGTTTCTTTTTCCCTACGACCACGCGCCCGAACAGCTGGCCGCGCTGCTGCGCGAGCATGGCCTGCAGCAGGTGCTGTTCAATGCCCCGCCCGGCAACTGGGACGCGGGCGAGCGCGGCCTGGCCTGTATTGCGGGGCGCGAGGCGGAGTTTCTGGCGGGCATGGAACGCGCGCTGCACTACGCGCAGCAGCTTGCATGTCCGCGCATTCATGTGATGGCCGGCATCGTGACCGTGGCCGACAACGCCCATGCCACCTATGTCGCCAACCTGCGCGCCGCGGCCGCGCTGGCCGCGCCTTGCGGCGTGACACTGATGATAGAGCCCATCAACGGCCGCGACATGCCCGGCTATTTCCTGCAGCGCCAGGACCAGGCGCATGCGCTGCTGGCCGAAATCGGCGCCGCCAACGTGCAGGTGCAGATGGATCTCTACCACTGCCAGATCGCGGAGGGCGATCTCGCGACCAAACTGCGCGCCTACTTGCCTACCGGCCGCGTCGGCCACCTGCAGATCGCTGGCGTGCCCGGGCGCCATGAGCCCGATGTCGGCGAAATCCACTATCCCTATCTGTTTGCGCTGCTTGACGAGCTGGGGTATGCGGGCTGGGTGGGGTGTGAATATTTGCCGGCCGGCGCGACCAGCGCGGGGCTGGGGTGGTTGGGCCGGTCATCGGCCCTTCGATAGGCTCTCAAGAAACAGTTTTTTTCAAATAAATCAATGACTTGGAAGGTGATCGATTTTTGCAAACGGCGGCAAAACTGTGACCCGTTCGTGGTGAGCCTGTCGAACCATGAACGGCCCGTCCTCATGACTTGAGCGCAGGCCGTCCACCCTTCGACAGGCTCAGGGCGAACGGGGATTTTGAGGCCCGCTGTTTCTTTTTAACGCCTTGCGAGACCTCGGCTCGTTTACCCCGCTCAGGGCGAACGGGGGGGAGCTCGGGGCGAACGGTAAAAACCGCTCAAAGCGTCATATGGTTGTCCTTGATGACCTTGCCCCAGCGCGCGAGGTCCTTGGCGATCAGTTCGCCGAAGACCGCGGGGCTGCTGGGCATGGGCTGGGCGCCTTCGTTCTGCAGGCGCTCGAGAATCGCCGGGCTGTTGAGCGAGGCGTTGATCTGGGCGTTGATGCGCGCGACGACATCGGCCGGCATGCGCGCCGGGCCCACCACGCCATACCACTGGTCGGCTTCGAAGCCGCGCACCGGTACGCCGGCCGCCGCCGCCTCGGCAACCGTGGGAACCTCGGGCAGGATGGCCGAGCGCTGCGGTGACGACACCGCCAAGGCCTTGATCTGCCCCGCGCGCAGTTGCGCCAGCACCGCGGGAATGCCGGTGAACAGCGCCTGCACCTGGCCCGCGACCAGGTCGTTGACGGCCGGCGCCGTGCCCTTGTAGGGCACATGCTGCATGTCGATGCCGGTCTGTTGCGCCAGATAGGCCATGGTCATGTGCGCGGCGCTGCCGTTGCCGCCCGAGCTGTAATTGATCTTGCCGGGATGGGCCTTGGCATAGGCGATAAAAGAGGCCAGGTCCTTGACCGGCAGCGACGGGTGCACGACCAGCACGTTGGGCACGCGCGCCACCCAGGCAATGGGCGTGAAGCTCTTGATCGGGTCGTAGGGCAGCTTGGGGTACAGGCCGGGCGTGATGGCCAGCGTGCCCACATGGCCCATCAGCAGCGTATAGCCGTCGGCCGCGGCCTTGGCCACGCGGTCGGCGCCAATGCTGCCGCCCGCGCCCGCGATGTTCTCGGGAACGACCGACTGGCCCCAGGCGGTGGTCAGCTCATGGCCTATCGCGCGGCCCAGGATGTCGGCCGAGCCGCCGGGAGTGAACGGGATGACCAGGCGTATTGCCTTGTTCGGGTATCTGGCCTGGGCGAAGGCCGGGCCCAGCCCCAGCGTAGTGCAGCCCAGGCCGCCGGCCAGCGCGAGCTGCACCCATTGGCGGCGATCAAAGGAGGCGTGGGACAGGGGAGAACGAGTTGCGGTCATCAAGGCTTCCAGGCGGCAAAAAATCAGTGGCCCAGTCTACGGAGTGCTACATTGGCTGCGCTCAGGGTTTGCCCGTGAGGCAGGCCAGAGTCGCCGCTCGCACCCGCTTGGCGGGTCGGGTGTTTCTTCTGTCAACAGCAAAAGGACGATCGACTATGGAAACTACACGCCGCCAATGGCTGGTCTGGGGAGCGGGAACGATGGCTGCGGCCGCGGGCGTTTCAGGTTGTGCCCACGCACCTGTCGCCAGCACCCCGGGCTTCTTTCGCCAGAAAATCGGCAAGGCCCAGGTGGTGGCGGTGAGCGACGGCGTGGGACGCAGGCCGCTGGCCGAAGGCTTTGTGCGCAATGCGCCGCTGGCCCAGGTGCAGGCCGCGCTGGCTGCCCAGGGTCTGCCCACGGACACCATTGACGTTCCCTACACCTGCTTCGTGCTGGAAGTCGACGGCAAGCGCTATCTGCTCGACACCGGCTTTGCCGACAACGGCCCCGCGGGAACCGGCCTGCTGCACACGCATATGCGCGCCGCGGGAATCGATCCGGCGTCGATTGACGCGGTGCTGCTGAGCCACCTGCACGGCGACCATATCAACGGTCTGCGGCGCAAGGACGGCAGCCTGGTCTATCCCAACGCCCTGGTCCATCTGCCTTCGCCCGAGCATGCGTATTGGTTTGATGCGGCGCGCCGCGACGCGGCGCCCGAAGCCGCGCGCGGCGGCTTCCTGGCCGTGCAGCGCGTGTTCCAGAACTATCCGGCCGATCAGCTGCGCCTGTACGAGCCCGGCCTGGCCGTGGTCGGCGGCATCGAGAGCATTGCAGCGTTCGGCCATTCGCCTGGGCATACGGCGCTGGCGCTGGGCACGGGCAAGGAACGCTTCACTTACCTGGCCGACGCCGCGCATTTCCCCGCGCTGTTCGTGCGCAACCCCGACTGGCAGGTGCAGTTCGACATGGACCCGGTGCAGGCCCGCGCCATGCGCGCCAGCAGCGCGTGGCGCGCGAAGGCGGCCTGGTCGGCGGCTTCCACT